>NZ_JBQLZR010000206.1:0-3335 GCF_052168375.1 Glycocaulis sp. | reverse complement strand
GCCGTGCCCGCCGCCCGGCCCGCGCCAGCGCCTCTACCGCCCGCTTGCGATAGACACACGGCTCCGGGCTGACAACCAGACGGGTGATCTCGGACGCCTCGAAAATCTCCGGCGTGGCGCCGACCCATACGAGGCGCTCTGCCCAGACGCGCTGAGGGTCGGCGCCGGCTGCCGGTTCTCGCTTGACCAGCGCGATGTCCAGCTTTCCGTCCCGGTACATGTCCATGAGGTTCAAGGTGAGGTCGCAGGTCACCTCCAGCTGCACACCGGGATAGGCCTTGGCAAACTTCGCAAGGGCGCGCGGCAGATAGGCGGTTGCGAAGTCTTCCGGCGTGCCAAGGCGCACCGAACCGGTCACATCGCCGGCCCTGAAAGCCGCCAGCGTCTCGTCGTGCAGGGCCGCCAGACGTTCCCCATAGGCAAGGAAGCGTTCCCCCGCCGGGGTCAGCGTGACAGCCCGGGCATTGCGCCGGAACAGCCGTTCCCCCAGCACCCGCTCAAGCCGCCGCACCTGCAGCGAGACAGCCGACTGTGTGCGCAGGACCTGTTCTCCGGCGCGCGTGAAACTGCCTGTCCGCGCCACCGCCAGGAAGGCGCTGACGAGATCGAGGTCGATCCGGTCTGCCATGCTTATCATGAGTTTTTCTCATTGATTGTCGTGTTGCGTTTAATTTTTCAAATCTCAATGCCTCAGGCAGTTTCCCGGCGCAAGGGCGCACTGCGCGTCCGCCCGTCATTCAAGGAGACTGAAAAGATGACCCACCAGCCCAGCGCATCGAAAGCCTTCCAGACCGCCACGCGTGTGCCGGTTCCTGTAACGGTAGCCTATGGCGACGGTATCGGCCCGGAAATCATGGAAGCATCCCTGCGCATACTGGAGGCCGCCGGAGCCGCGATTGCACCTGAACCCATCGAGATCGGCGAGAAGGTGTATCTGCGCGGTATCAGCGCCGGTATCGAACCGGAAGCCTGGGAGAGCCTGCGCCGCACGAAGGTCTTCTACAAGGCGCCGATCACGACGCCCCAGGGCGGCGGCTTCAAGTCACTCAACGTGACGGTGCGCAAATCACTGGGCATGTTTGCCAATGTCCGCCCGTGCGCCTCGCTGCATCCGTTCGTCGAGACCAAGCATCCCGACATGGACGTGGTGATCATCCGGGAGAACGAGGAAGACCTCTATGCGGGCATTGAGCACCGCCAGACCGATGAGGTGTTCCAGTGCCTGAAACTCTTCTCGCGTCCCGCCACCGAGCGGATCATCCGCTATGCCTTCGAGTACGCCCGCGCCAATGGCCGGCGCAAGGTCACCTGCTTCTCGAAGGACAACATCATGAAGCTGACCGACGGACTCTATCACCGCATCTTTGACGAGATCGCACCGGACTATCCCGAAATCGAGACTGAACACTGGATCATCGATATCGGCGCGGCAAAGCTCGCCGCCAATCCGGCTCAGTTCGACGTCATCGTGATGGCCAATCTCTATGGCGACATCCTGTCAGACGTTGCGGCCGAGATCACCGGTTCGGTCGGCCTCGGCGGCTCGGCGAACATTGGCGAGCACTGCTCCATGTTCGAGGCCATTCACGGCTCGGCCCCGCGCCGTGCCGGCCAGAACAGCGCCAACCCGTCCGGCCTGCTGCTCGCGGGCGTGCAGATGCTCACCCATATCGGCCAGGGCGATGTCGCTGCGCGCGTCCAGAACGCATGGGCCAAGACGATCGAGGACGGTATCCACACCTATGACATCTATCGCGAAGGCACCTCGCGCGAGCTGGTCACGACCTCCGGGTTTGCCGATGCCGTGATCGCCCGCCTGGGTCAGGAGCCGGTCAAGCTGAGCGCGGCCAGCGCCTCTGGTTCCGCCAAGGCGCCGGTCATACCGGCCATCATCCGGCGCGAGCCGCAAAAGCGCGAAATGGTGGGCGTCGATGTCTTCGTGCAGTGGGCCGGCGACAATCCCGATACGCTGGCAGAGCTGGTCGGCGGCGCGGTGCGCGATGGCGGCCCGAAGCTGGTCATGATCTCCAACCGGGGTGTGAAGGTGTGGCCCGCCGGCCTGCCGGAAACCTTCAAGACCGATCACTGGCGCTGCCGCTTCATGTTCGACGGCCTTGGCAATCGCGGTATGGTCGCCGAATTGATGGTCCGTCTGGCGCGTGAGGGCGTCGACTTCATCAAGACCGAACAGCTCTACAATTTCGATGGAGAGCCGGGCTATTCGCTGGGCCAGGGCCAGTAGGGTTCCAACTCAGCGCTGAAATACAGCCGGCGCGGCAGGAAACTGCCGCGTCGGTTTGTTTCTCGGGCCCGGTTCTAGTTCACGCCGCGCAGGAACTGGTTTCCGCTCGTCGGGATGCAGGGCTGGCCGTTCACGGCCGAAGTGAAATTGCCATACTGGGCGCCATATTGGCCCGGGCGGGTGGTCGAGCTGTAGCCGCGGCCATTATTGGCCCACGCGGGACAGGGATAGACACCGCCGCCATAGACCGGTGCCGCCGGGGCATAGCCATATCCGCCCGAGGGCTGGCCGGAATAACGCCGGATCGCGGCGCGCTGGCGTTCAAGGCACGCATTGCTGTAGCCCGCCATCGAGCCGTCGGGCCGATAGACGGCGCAGCGCTGGAAATCGCCGCCACCAAGACTTTGCGCGGCTGCGGGCGCAGCGGTTGCGGACATAAGCAAGGCAAAGGCAATCAATACTTTGCGCAACATGCAACACCTCCGGTTTTCACGCGTGAGACAGAATTGGCAGCGACGCTGCTGGGCCGCCCATGAATGGAAGATGAACACTTCGCAGGCCTGGTAATCGCGCCCGCCCTGATCAGCCAGAGCGGCCCTCGCGTTCACCGTACGCTATTGAAGGCGGGCACCAAAAAAGGCGCTTGTCGGCTGCCAGCACGAAACGTCCGTCTGCGAAACATTCATCGCGAATTTCGAGATTTTTCAATTGAGGATCCTACCAGCTTTCTCCAAGACGGCGCAGATTGTTCCTGACGCCACGGGCTTGGCCTTTAACTTAGCAAAAATCCGCTTTTCCTGTTGCCTGACAATCAGGGGCAAGATCGCAAATACGGCTTGCTCGAGCCTTGAACGACTGATCAACTCTGCGCGCTCAGAGGGGGGAAGTCTCTCATGTCTTGTGGCGATAGCGGCAGCAATCTCAGGCTACACGCAATGCCGAAAGCGATAGCAGTTCTCGCTGCGCTCGCGCTGGCGTCCTGCGCGACGGTCCAGCAGGCCGAGCTGGCAGCGATGCCGAATTTTGAGTCCGACGAAGCCTTGAGAGAGTTTCTCGCACCAGACGGCGATGTGATGGTCGGCACGCCTCCACC
>NZ_JBQLZR010000205.1:0-3190 GCF_052168375.1 Glycocaulis sp. | reverse complement strand
TCGATTGCCAGAAGGGCGGCGAGCGCCACCGCGCAGGCGGCGAAACCGGCAAGGCCCAGCCATCTGCCGCCCGGCCAGCGAAGGGCAGCCGCGCCCAGAACGGCGAGACCCGCGATACCGGCCAGATACCCGCCGCCGCCAAGGGCATTGTGCAGAAGCTGTGAGAGGCTCGGTTCGGCAGGCATGCAGTTGCTGCCCGCATCGCACGGGAAAATGCCTCCGGCTATCGCGCCGGCGCCATAGCCTGCCAGCAGCACAAAGCCCAGCGCGGCAACTGCGGACCTTGGCGCCGCCAGAGCCGCAGTCAGGCAGAAGAGGCATTGCAGGATGCCAATGGGGATGAAACCGGCCAGCCCGGCCCAGGGATGGGTGGGAGCGCCCACCGCGCCCAGTTCGCTGATGAACTGCCCGGCCTGATCATAGCCGGGATAGCCAGCCTGCCCGGCAACCATCACGCCCAGCGTCCAGGCACCCGTCGCCAACGCGAGTATGAGGGGCAGTGGCGTGCGCTTTACCTGTCCTGCATCAGCCATCAGCGCCCATCCCTCATTTCAGCTTTCCTGACCTATCAGGACCCCATATTGATCCGGCCTTCCGGGTCGATCGTCCAGTAGGGATTGAAAGCTACTTCCCAGGCATGGCCGTCCGGGTCGGCAAAATAGCCCGAATATCCGCCCCAATCGGCCTTGTGAGCGGCCTTCAGCAGGCTGCCGCCATGGGCGACGGCGTGGTCGATGATGGCGTCCACCTCGGCCTCGCTGCGCGTGTTGTGGGCGAGTGCGATTTGGCCTGTGCCGGTATTGGCACGCGCCATGTCGGCATCAAGATCATGCCCGCCAAAGAGCGCCAGAACCATGCCGCCCATGGGCAGGAAAACGATTTTGTCGTTCTCAAAGGCGGCCGTGAACCCCATGGCCTCGTAGAACGCCTTGGAGCGGGCAAGATCGGCAACGCCCAGCGTGATAAGGGACAGGCGGGGCTCCATCATGGCGGTTTTCCTTGTTCCGGCACCTTTGGAGCATCGGAACATTAGTGGAACAAGTCAAGGGTATGGCCACCCGCCTCGTCATTCCGGGCGAGCGTAGCGAGACCCGGAACCCATTTCGGCAACGAGGTGTCCTCCCCCGTTTACGGGTGAGGTGTCTGGCTTGCCAGACGGAGGGGGGAGCTTGTTTTGGACTACCCCCCTCGGCCCTCCGGGCCACTCCCCCCGTGAACGGGGGGAGACACCGGGAGTGGCCCTCCCCCGCCTGCGCGGGAATGACGAGAAAATGGATGGCTCTGTGAGAAGCCTAAATCAGCCCTGCGAGCGGGCTGGACGGATCAGCATAGCGTTTTTTCGCCATGCGGCCTGCAAGATAGGATTCGCGGCCCGCGATGACCGCGTGCTTCATGGCTCTTGCCATGCGCACCGGGTCTTTGGCTTCGGCAATGGCGGTGTTCATCAGCACGCCGTCGCAGCCAAGCTCCATGGCGATGGCTGCGTCAGAGGCCGTTCCCACGCCCGCATCGACGATCACCGGCACCTTGGCCGCCTCGATGATGAGGCGGATATTGACCGGGTTCTGGATGCCGAGCCCGGAGCCGATGGGCGCGCCGAGCGGCATGATCGCGCACGCGCCGGCATCTTCCAGCTTGCGCGCATAGACCGGGTCATCAGAGCAATAAACCATCACGTCAAAGCCATCGGCGATCAGCATCTTCGTGGCGCGCAGCGTCTCCTCCATGTCCGGATAGAGATGCTTCGGGTCAGAGAGGACTTCCAGCTTTACAAGGTTCCAGCCACCCGCCTCGCGCGCCAGGCGCAGCGTGCGCACCGCGTCCTCGCCAGTAAAGCACCCGGCCGTGTTGGGCAGGAAAACCACCTTCTCCGGGTCGATATGATCGACAAGGCGCGGCTGGGACGGATCCGACAGGTTCACCCGGCGCAGCGCCACGGTGATGATCTCGGCGCCCGATGCCGCCAGTGCCTCGGCGTTCTGGGCGTAGCTCTTGTACTTGCCTGTACCGATGATCAGGCGGGAGTTGAACGTACGCCCGGCGACCGTGAAAGGACGGTCTTCAGGCAGGGCGGAAACGGTGTCGGGGGAGGTTTTTTCTGACATGGGCGCGTTCTAACGCGGGTTTGTGCGTCCGTCACGTCCCGGCACGCTGCACGGCACAAGGAAGCCTCCCATGACTGTTGTATATGTATAACAATTCATTTTACTGCCGCACTCTCCTGTGAGAGGTTGATCGTCAGGTCAGGCCCGTGATTTCAGATTGGACAGGAGACAGACCCATGACCGCTTCGAAAAAGGCCCTTCTCGCCGTCACGCTGGGCATTGTGGCCGCGAATGCTGCCCTTGCAGGCTTCTTTGTCGCTACCAGCGGATTTGTAGCCGCCATCCCTGTTTTGGCCTCGACAGGCGCGGTTTTGCTGATCACCCTGTTGCTGGCAGGCGGTGGCAGCAGCCGATCATCAGCCTGCAAATAGGTTTCGATTTTCCGGGGGACGCCATGCATCCGGCCAGAAAAGGTGCCAGCCTCGTTCTGGCTATCGTCGGGCTTCTCAGCTGGGGGTATGCGGCCTGGCGCACCTTCAACGGCACGCCGCTTGAAGAGAGCCTGCCGCTGGTCACCGGCGGCATAGTCTGTTTCACCCTGATTGTGGTCTTTGCCGCCTCGGGCGGAAAGAAGAACGACGAGCCCTAGCCGCCCCCGACGAACTGGACGATTTCCAAATTAGACTTAAAGATCAACGCGATTCCAACGCCCCAGCGCGTGGAAGCCCTTTCGAGCTTCACCACAGGTTTGCAGAGTGTCGGCGTCGATTATCTCTGCAAGGAACCAAACAAAAAAAGGACCGCCATCTTCAAGTGGTTGCCCTTGAACGAGATAAAGTTCCGACCGCCGCGTTGCAATGCTTTCCATCAACGCCCTGCAACTTTCTAGCTCAAATTGCCATTCAACCGGAAGAGTGAAACCGGAGCCGTTTGAAAGACCACCAACGTCAAACTCATCGGGACCCAGATAAATTGTGTAGGTATGTTCCTTGTAAAAATAACCGTCTTCTATCAAAGCGCGAACGTCTTCCAAACTTCCTGTAAAAGCTAAGTCTGCGGTATAATTGTCTCGGCTACACGCGCACACGGCCAACAACAACGCACCAGCGGCGATCTTCGCAAATACTCGCACCCGCTCACCCTCC
>NZ_JBQLZR010000204.1:0-3475 GCF_052168375.1 Glycocaulis sp. | reverse complement strand
TTCAAGCAGGGGTCAGGTTCAGGTCTGGGTGATCAGAATTTCGGTCAGCAGAACCCGGTCGATCTGGGCCGGTGCAATCGCAAGATTGGTCCGGCGCAGCAATTCCAGGCGCAGGCGGTGCTGGCCGGCAGACCCGGCAAGGTCATCCGGCGTCAGCTCGCGCAGGAAACCCTGATACTGGTCGAGAATGCGCTGCATGCCTTCCTGCAGGGCCGGTTCAACTGCCGGGTCGGTGTATTCAAAGCTTACCTTCAGCGTGAGGATCGGGCGGACATTGCCAGACCCGGTAATCTGGACGACCAGCGGCTCTTCGATCTCATAGCTGTGGATCGCGTGGGCAGCTTCGGCCTCGTGATGTTCGCCTGCCTCGGCATGCTCGCCATCGGCCTCAGCCAACTCTTCCTCGCCGCCGCCCCCGCCAAACAGGAAGAGCGCGCCAGCAACCAGCGCCAGAATGACGATGATGGCCGGCAGGCCGATGAACAAGGCCAGCTTCTTGATATCGGGCTTGGACTTGCCTTCGCCTTCGGCGTTTTCGCCCTCGGCTGCTTCATCTATTTCGTCGTCTTTACTGGCCATGATGGTCCCGCCACATCGCACTGATTCAGGCTTCGGAAAGGATTAGGGCCCGACCCGGTTAACGATCCGTTGGGAAAGCCTCCCGATAGGCAGTTTTTTCCGCATTGAACTGCATTGCCTGCCGGGCGGAAGCAGCGCCCTTCGCCCTGATCCAGAATAAGCCTCTGTTATTATTGCAAATTAACCATGGCACGCCGCTTGCGTCGGTGCTGGCAGCGCGGCTGGCAAAAGTCCGGCCGAACGCGGCACACGGCCAGAAAGGGCGAGGACGGCGCGATGGACAACATGATGATGATAGGTCTGAGCCAGCAGCAGGTGCTGCGCCGGGCCATGGACATCACCGCCAACAATATCGCGAACGTCTCCACCGCAGGCTTCAAGGCCGAGCAATTGCTTGTAGAGGCCGATCCCTATACCCGCGCCCGCGCCGAGGACGGTCCCGGCCCGTTAAGCTATGTCGCCGAGTGGGGCATGGGCCGCGATTTCCAGCAGGGACCGCTGGAGGAAACCAGCCGGCCGCTCGATGTTGCCATCACCGGCGACGGCTTCTTTTCTCTCGATACACCGCAAGGCGAGCGCTTCACCCGCGATGGCCGTTTCTCGATGGATGCCGCCGGCACGCTGACCTCTGCCAATGGCTCACCGGTGATGGGTGAAGGCGGAGCGCCGATCACGCTGGATCCCGCCGCAGGTCCGGTTCGCATTCTTGCCAATGGCGAGGTCAGCCAGAACGGTATCGTAGCCGGGCGGATCGCCATCACCCGTTTCGATGACCCCGGCATTCTCTCCAAGGTTGGCGAGAATCTCTACACGGCCCCGGACGATGCGCCGCGCGATTTTCCGCAGGAAGCGCTGCTGCGTCAGGGCTTCATCGAAGGTTCGAACGTAAGGCCCATTCTCGAGATCACCTCCATGATGGAAGTCTCGCGGGCCTACTCCTCCATCACCCGCATGCTGCAGCAAGCCGACGAGCTCAGCCGCAAGGCCATCGAGCGCCTCGGGCGGCCCGGCTAGTGACAGTCTGAAAAGGAAACCGATCTGATGCGCGCTCTGTCTACCGCCGCCACTGGCATGGAAGCCCAGCAGCTCAATGTCGAAGTGATCGCTCACAACCTGGCCAACATGAACACGACGGCGTTCAAGCGCCAGCGCGCGGAGTTCCAGGACCTGCTCTACCAGAATATGGGCCAGGTGGGCGCTGCCAGCTCCGATGCCGGCACCATCGTTCCGACCGGTGTCCAGATCGGCCTCGGCGTGCAGGCCGGCTCCGTCTACCGCATCACCGAACAGGGCAGCCTGTCGCAGACCGGCAACGAGCTGGACCTTGCCATTTCCGGCCGCGGATATTTCCGCATCGAGCTTCCCAATGGCGGCGAAGGCTATACCCGTTCGGGCAGCTTCTCGCGTAGCCCTGAAGGCCAGCTCGTCACCTCGGACGGTTACATGGTGATGCCGGGCATTGCCGTGCCTGCCGAGGCGCGCCGGATCGAGGTGAACCAGCAAGGTCAGGTCCAGGTGACCATCGATGGCGAGGCCGAAGCCCAGATCCTGGGCCAGCTGGAACTCGTCACGTTTGCCAACGAAGCCGGCCTCGAGGCTGCCGGTGACAATCTCTATCTGGAAACCGCCGCATCGGGCGCGGCCAATGCCGGCGTGCCGGGCCAGCCAGGCTTCGGCATCATCCGGCAGGGCTTTGTGGAAACCTCCAACGTCGATGCCGTGACCGAGATCACCGCGCTGATCCGCGCCCAGCGGGCCTACGAGATGAATGCCCGTGTGATCACCGCCGCCGACGAAATGCTCGCCGCTTCTGCCAATCTGCGCTGACGGGAATAATCATCATGCTGCGCGTCCTAGCCACTGCCACGCTCCTAGCCGTTACCGGCACCGCCTTCGCTGCGGCCCAGCAGACCGTGTTCCTGCGCGAACGCGTCGTCGTGGAAGGGTCGATGGTCACGCTCGGCGACCTCTTCGATGGCGTCGAGGGCGAGGCCGCAGGCATAGCCCTTGCCAGAGCACCCCAGCCCGGCTCGCGCACCTTCCTCGACCCGGCCTGGGTCAGCCGTCAGGCAGAGCGCAACGGGCTGGAATGGGCCAACGCCACCTCGATCGAGCGCGTCGCGGTTGAGCGGGCGGCACAAAGCATTTCGGCTGGCGAGATCGCCGATCTGATCGCGGCGCACATGTATGCCGAAACAGGGCGCAGCCACGAGGTAACATTGTCCAACCGCATGCTGTCCCTGCATGCTCCGCTGGATGCCTATGGTTCGCCGGAGATCGTGCGGCTGGAACTCGACGGCGCCAGCGGCCCCTTCCGGGCAATGATCCGCACCCATGATGAGGGCGAACCTGTCAGCGTCACAGGCCGGGCCGATCCGATGATCGACATGCCGGTCCTTGCCCGCCCGCTGGCACGCGGCGAGGTGATCACTGCAGCTGATGTGGAATGGGTGCGCATGCGTGCCGACCGTGTCCGCGCGGACGCCATTTCCAGCGAGACTGCCCTGATCGGCCAGGAAGCGCGCCGCGCCTTGCGCGCCGGCGAGGCGCTGCGCGGCTATGATCTTCGCGAGCCGGCGGCTGTGACCCGCGGCGAAACGGTAGCTCTGGTCTTCCAGTCCGGCGCTCTGGTCCTCACCGCGCGTGCCCGCGCGCTGGAAAATGCCGCGCTCGGCCAGACAGCGCGCTTTGTAAACCTGCAATCGAACCGCACCGTCGAAGGTGTCGTGGAAGGCCCCGGACGCGTGCGCGTCACCGGCGCCACCAGCCATGTTTTCTAGCCGTCAGGAGACGACGACCATGCCAGCTACCACCCTGACGCGCCTGTCCCGCATCAGCGTCTGCCTACTGGCCCTGACAGCGATGAGCGCGTGCGCCGTGCGCGACCGTGCAAGCT
>NZ_JBQLZR010000203.1:0-4181 GCF_052168375.1 Glycocaulis sp. | reverse complement strand
ACCGGGCTTGATGTGAACGCCGCTGATGGCCGCGTCCAGCAAGCCTTCGACAGCATGGACACGGCCCGCGAGGAAGCCCGCGAAGAGGTGGACGCCGCGCGCGCTGCCAGTGCCACGCTCGCAATTGCTACGGCTCTGGCGATGATGTTCGGGGCCTTTGTCGCCTGCGCAGCGGCGGTGTTTGGCGGACGTGAACGTGACGGGCTGGAAGACAGGCTCGTATCCGACTGATCCCACCTCCCCCTCCTTCGAGGGCGTGACGGCTTTCCCTGGCCTCACGCCCTTTTTCTTTTGCCCTGAAGGCGGCACACTGGCCGTCCCGATGCATTTTCTGGACTGAGTGCTTTCCATGCCCCGCTGGCTTCTTTTTACGGCCTGCCTGATCGTCGCCGCGCTTGCGGGCTGGTCGATGTGGCGGGCCCTGCCTGCACCCGAGGCGCCCATCGCCGATCCGGTCGTGACCAGCGAAGCGGGGGTGCGCTCTGATGTGTCGCTTGTAGCCATCGAGCCGGTGATGCGCGCAGAGGACTATGCCAGCAGCGAGGCCTTTGCCGCGCGGCTGCGGACCTATCTGCAGGCAGCGCAAACGTCCGGCCTGCTGACGCCGCGCAGCATCGCGGTCTTTCCCGAACATGCCGGCACCTGGCTTGTCGCATCGGACGCGCCGCGCGCAGTCTATCGCGCGGACACAGTGACCGGAGCGATGACGGCCCTTGTCGCCGCCAATCCTGTCAACTTCACCGGTTCCTACATGCAGAGCCGGGAACTCGACCGGATGGCGGCAGCAATTTTCCGGATGCGCGCTGTCAGCATGGCTGAGGGCTATCAGCAGGTGTTTTCCGGCCTCGCAGCCGAGTTCCGAATTACCATCGTCGCAGGGTCCATCGTTCTGCCGGGCGCTGATGTCGAAGACGGCCAATTGCGCACGGATACCCGCGCAGCGCTGGAAAATGTGAGCGCTGTCTTTGCGCCCGATGGCAGCTTGCATGCCAGGCTTGCACGCAAGGTCTATCCCATACCCTCCGAAGCGGGTTTCACGGCTGGCGCGATGGTGGAGGAGCTGCCGGTCTTCGATACACCCGCCGGGCGGCTCGGCGTGTTGATCTGCGCCGATTCCTGGCATCCGGATGTGTATTCCGCGCTGGCGGGCTCAGACCTGCTGGCGGTGCCCGCCTTCCTGCAGCCGGGCAATGTCTGGGACGCGCCATGGGGCGGCTATGTCACCCCCTGGCCGGACGATGTGGACCGCGGCGATGCCGGACGCCTGACCGAGGGCGAGGCGTGGGCCACGCACGCGCTTGCGGGACGTCTGGCAGATACATCAGCCCGCGCCGGGATTACGGCTTTCATGGGCGGATCATTGTGGGAGATGGGCTCGGATGGCGCGGCGCTGGCGGTCAATGCCAACGGCATCCACTCAGCGCAACGCACCTCGGGCGGACAGGTCACCGCATTGTGGATACAGGATTAGGTGAGTGCGGCCCGCACCTCGTCTGCGGCCCGCGCACCTGCCTCCAGCGCGCCCTCGATATAGCCAAAGCCGTGAATGGCGGTTTCCGTGCCCGCCACATGCAACGGCCCGACGGGACGGCGCAAATCTTCGCCAAGCGTGGTCCAGACGCCCGGCCCCATGATTGCGGCGTAACAGCCGCGCGTCCACGGATCGGACGTCCAGTCCTTGTCGGCATAGTCAATGGGGGAGCGCGCCGCGTCCCCGAAAAAGCTCGCAAAAGCGTCCAGCACAGCCTCGCGCCGGGTCTCGGCGGATACAGCCGACCAGCGCCTTGCCTCCTCGCCCTCGATAAAGCCCAGAAGCTGGCCGGCAGACTTTCCGCGCTCGGTATTGTCGAAGGTAACGCGCACAGCCAGCTCGCCACCAACCGCCTGCCCTGAAAGACCGGAGTCACGCCAGAAGGGGCGGTCATACTGGGCGACACACTTGATGCAGGCCCCGGCAGGCATGCGCCGCCAGAGCGCATCACGGCCAGCGGGCAATGCAGGGTCAAACCGGATACCAAGCGCCTGTGAAGGCGGCAGGGCCAGGATCACACGCTTCGCCTTGAAGGACTGACTGCCGGTCTGCACCGATACGCCGGACGCATCCCATCCGATTGCGCGCACGGGCTGTCCGTAGTGCACCCGGTCGCCGAGCGTTCCAGCCACTGCCTGCGCCAGAGCGCCCATCGATCCGTGAACACGGTCCTGCTGCGCGCCGCCCGTCACCGAAAGAAGCGCATCCAGAGAACGCCCTGAACGCGCATAGAAGAGCGCATGCAGTAGAGAGAGTTCATGCGGCTCGGCACAGAAAACCGCGCCGATGCCCACGGTGAACATCTCTCTGGCGGGAGCGGTAAAGGTGTAGCGGCGCAGGAAGTCACCAACCGTCATCCTGTCCCAGACATGGGCCTTGGCGTGCGTCCACGGCGAGGCCGGGTCGAGCTGGCGCGCCATCGCCTCGAAGCGGGACAGGGCGCGGTTCAGGTCCAGCAGCACCGGCACCGAGAGGTTCGGAATGGTGCCGCGATAGCGTTTCAGGCCACCTGCCCGGACCAGATGGTCCCCCTCATCCCAAAGCGGCCAGGTGGAAAAGCCCATCGCTGCAATCAGGCCATAGAGCCGGTCCTGTCCGGGACCGACCCACTGGCCGCCGAGATCTGTCTCGTCGCCATTGGCAAAGGTATGGGAGAGGACCCGCCCGCCGGGGCGGTCCGCCGCTTCCAGCACAATAACATCATGGTCGGGCGCCAGCCGCCGCGCGGCCTCCAGCCCGGAAAACCCGGCGCCGACAATGAGGGCGTCATGCATGGGCGCGGCGCTTCCACACAAAGACGATGAGGAGGGGCAGGAACCACGGCACCACCCGCTCGAACGGGGAGCCCGGCAGGGCAGCAAGGTCTGCCAGCAGGCCGGCAAATCCGCCCGTGCCTTCCAGACCCATGCCGCGAATGAGGAAAAAGAGCGCGCTCACGCCAAAGCCCAGCGCCATGGCGGTCAGGATGGCACCGGTAGAAGGCTCCACCTTTGCCACGCGCGCGACGATGATCGGGCCAAAGGCTGCGCCCAGCGCCGACCAGGAGAAGAGCACGCGGTCAAAGATCGTCGCCGGTATGGCCAGCGCCATCACCACCGCCGCAGCGCACAGGGCCGCCATGACGATCCGCGAGATGAGGACTTCCCGCCCGGCAAAGCGCCGCGCGACGCCCATATCGTGCGACACGGCGGCGGAGGTTGCGATGAGCAGGGAGTCCACCGTGGACATGACCGCCGACAGGATGGCAGCGATGATGATACCGGCGAGCACGGGCGGCAAAAGCTCGCCCGAGAGCGTGTAGAAAAGCGCCTCACCCTCCTGACCTGCACCCAGCAGCGCGCGCCCTGACAGGGCGAGCGTGATCATGCCGGCATAGACGATGACGCCCCAACCCATGGAGACTGCAAAGGCGCGCTTCCTCGCCGCCTCGTCCTTCACGGCCATCAGACGGCTCATGAGCTGCGGCTGGCCGAACGTGCCAAGCCCGATCCCGGCGATCCCGAAGGCAAACCCGGTGAAGAGGAAAAACTCCCGCCCGCCGGTGAAGGAGAGATAGCCCTCAGGCGCGCTCGCCTGCAGCGTCTCCCAGACACCAGACGGCCCGCCCGCCGCGACGAGGGCCAGCACAGGCAACAGGATCGCCACCAGCGCCATGATCGCGCCTTGCAGCGTGTCGGTCACGCTGACGGCCCAGAAGCCGCCCAGCAGCGAATAGAGAAGGATGATCCCGGCGCCGATCAGCACGCTTTCCAGGCGCCCGAGCTGGAACTGGCTCTCAAAGGCGATGGCCGCGGCCCCGAACTGGGCCGCGATGTAGAAGATGAAGCAGAAGAGCACCAGCAGCGCTGCCGCCCAGAGTATGGCCATGCGCCCGGTGCCGGTGGCGCGCGCGGCCATGAAATCGCCCAGCGTCACCTGATTTTCCGCCGCGCTTTCGGCGCGCATGCGCGGCCCGAACCAGACCCACATGACGACATAGCCGCCCAGAATGCCCGGCACCATCCAGAGCGCCGAAAGGCCGACCGCATAGACGAAACCGGAAAAGCCAAGCAACACCCAGGCAGAGGAGGTGGAGGCTGCGTAGGACAGGCCTGCCACCCACGGGCCCAGCGCCCGCCCGCCGAGCAGGAAGTCAGTCTCTGTCCGGTTC
>NZ_JBQLZR010000202.1:0-4568 GCF_052168375.1 Glycocaulis sp. | reverse complement strand
ACGGAAGATGAAATAGCTGCAGGCGCGCTGCGGGCGCGGCTTGAAACCCTGCTTGGCGATGGCGAAGCTCTCTCCTCCATGGCCGAAGCCGCCTTGCAGGCGGGCAAGCCCGATGCGCACCTGCGTCTGGCATCGCTCCTGCAGGAGGCGCTTGCCGCCCGCTCCTGACCGACCCTTTCAAGGACTAGACATTCATGGCTCCGATTGACCTGCCTGCCGCCACCGGCCCGGTACATTTCGTAGGCATTGGCGGTATCGGCATGAGCGGCATTGCCGAAGTCATGCTCAATCTGGGCTACAAGGTCACCGGTTCGGATATCCGTGACAGCGCCAATATCGAACGCCTGCGTGCCAAGGGCGCGGTGGTCCATATCGGCCATGCCGCCAGCAATGTGGATGGAGCAGGGGCGCTGGTCGTGTCGTCTGCGGTCAAACGCGACAATCCCGAATTGCTGGCAGCGCGCGCGAAGCGTGTGCCGGTCGTGCGCCGCGCTGAAATGCTCGCGGAGCTGATGCGCCTGAAATATGCCGTCGCAGTCGGCGGCACGCATGGCAAGACCACCACGACATCGCTTATTGCGGCGCTTATGGACGCAGCAGGGTTTGACCCGACCGTCATTAATGGCGGCATCATTTCCGCCTATGGCTCGAATGCCAAGATGGGCGAGGGCGAGTGGATGGTGGTGGAGGCCGACGAGAGTGACGGCTCCTTCCTGAAACTGCGTGGGACAGTGGCCCTGATCACCAATATCGATCCCGAACACATGGAGCATTACGGCGATTTTGACGCGCTGCGCGCCGCCTTTGCCCAGTTCGTGGAGAACCTGCCCTTCTATGGATTTGCGGCGCTGTGCACCGATCATCCCGAAGTTCAGGCGCTCGCCGCGCGGATCGAGGATCGCCGGGTCATCACCTATGGCTTCAACCCCCAGGCCGATGTGCGCTGCGTGAACCTGCGCACCAGCCCGGAAGGCGCAGTCTTCGACATCGTCTTCCAGCCGCCGGGCGCAGAAAAGCTTGTCTGGAATGACATCGCCCTGCCGATGATGGGCGAGCATAACGTCCAGAACACCACCGGCGCGGTTGCGGTGGCGCAAGCGCTGGGATGCAGTGAGGAAGCCGCGCGCGAGGCTCTTGCCGGGTTTGCCGGTGTGAAGCGGCGCTTCACCATTACCGGCAGCGCGCATGGCGTGACGGTGGTCGATGATTACGGCCACCACCCGGTCGAGATTGCGGCTGTGCTCAAGGCCGCGCGCCAGCGGGCTGGCGAGGGCCGTGTCATCGCTGTGGTCCAGCCGCACCGCTATACCCGCCTCAACGATCTCTTCGAGGAGTTCTGCACCTGCTTCAACGACGCTGACAGCGTGCTGGTGACCGAGGTGTATTCCGCCGGAGAAAGCCCGATCGAGGGCGCCGACCAGGGTTCGCTGATTACCGGTCTTCAGGCTCATGGTCACCGCGATGCCGCTCCCACGGCACGTGACAGCCTGCCAGCCGATCTGAAACCCCGCCTTGCCGCCGGTGATCTCGTCGTCTGCCTCGGTGCGGGCGATATCACGGCCTGGGCGGCGGAGTTGCCGGCCCGGCTGGAGACGGTGCTTTGACCAGTATCTCAAGAGTAGCCATCTGCTTTCCTCCCCCGTTTACGGGGGAGGTGTCAGCGAAGCTGACGGAGGGGGGCGTTTTCATGCAATCCCCCCCTCGCCCCTTCCAGGGGCACTCCCCCCGCTTGCGGGGGGAGAAAACGGAGTGCGGCCTTTGACCTTCCCCTCTCTCCTGTCACACCTGCCGGAGGTGCGCGGCCAGTATATCGAGAACGCGCCCCTGTCAGACATTACATGGCTGCGCGTCGGCGGACCTGCGCAGGTGCTCTATCTGCCGGCCGATGAAGCTGACCTTGCCCGCTTTCTTGCCGAGACCGATACGGACATTCCGGTTCATGTGCTGGGCGCAGGCTCCAACACGCTTGTCAGGGATGGCGGCGTGCCGGGCGTTGTCATCCGGCTGGGCCCCGCCTTTGCCCGAACGGAAGTCCTTGAAGACAACCGTATCCGCATCGGTGCCGCCTTGCTGGACAAGATGGCTGCCAGGGCGGCTGCAAAGGCGGGCATTGCAGGTCTTGAGTTCTATGTCGGTGTGCCCGGAACGATTGGCGGCGCGATCCGGATGAATGCCGGCTGCTATGGTAGCGAGACGAAGGACGTCCTCGTCGAGGCGATCGCGCTCGACCGGCGGGGCCGCCGCCTGATCGTGACGCCCGATGAGCTCGGCCATGCCTACAGGCATTGCGCCGCGCCGGAGGACTGGATTTTCACCGAAGCGGTGTTTCAGGGACAGGCTGACGAGACGAACGCCATTCTGACGCGCATGGATGCGATCACGAAAAAGCGCTCCGAGACCCAGCCCATCCGCGAGAAAACCTCCGGCTCCACCTTCAAGAACCCGGACCAGACCGCCAGCAAGGGCCGGTCGGCCTGGCAACTGGTGGAAGCGGTCGGAGGACGGGGCCGGCGCAAGGGCGGCGCACGGTTTTCAGAGATGCACGCCAACTTCCTGATCAATGACGGCACCGCCAGCGCCGCCGATCTGGAAGGTCTCGTTGAGGATATCCGCGCCGAAATCGCGCAGCGCGAAGGCGTCGAGATGCACTGGGAGGTCAAACGTCTTGGCCTGCCCGCCGGAGAAAAATCACAATGAGCAAGCGCATCGCCCTTCTGCAAGGCGGCCTCAGCCCCGAGCGCGACGTGTCGCTGGTGTCGGGCCGCGAATGCGCCAAGGGACTTCGCGCCAAGGGCCATGAGGTCACCCCCATCGATCCGGCTTCCCAGCACTGGGTGGAGGAACTGAAGGCCCTGAATCCCGATCTCGTCTTCAATGCCCTGCACGGTCTGTGGGGCGAGGACGGGCGCATTCAGGGCGTGCTGGAATATCTGCGCATCCCCTACACCCATTCCGGCGTGCTCGCCTCGGCGCTGGCGATGGACAAGCAGAAGACCAAGGCAGTCCTGCGCCTTGCGGGCCTTGATTGTCCCGAAGGACTGATCGCCAGCCGTTTCGATGCGGCGCGTGAGCATCTTCTGCCCGCGCCCTATGTCGCCAAGCCGAATGATCAGGGTTCGTCCGTCGGCGTGCTGATCGTGCGCGAAGGGGCAAACCGCCCGCCCGCAGAGCTGGCCGCAGACAACTGGCCCTATGGCGACGAGATCCTGATCGAGACATTCATTCCGGGCCGCGAACTTACCGTGGCGGTCATGGGCGACCGGCCGCTGACCGTTACCGAAATCGTGCCGCGCACCGCGTTTTATGACTATGAAGCCAAGTATGCCGATGGCGGATCGGTGCACCGCCTGCCCGCTGATATTCCCCAGCCTGTCTTCGACGCTGCCATGCAGGCGGCCTTGACCGCTCACCGCACGCTGGGCTGCCGCGGCCTCACCCGCAGCGATTTCCGCTGGGATGAAGAGGGCGATGGCAAGCTTTGGTTACTCGAAATTAATACCCAGCCGGGCATGACTCCCACATCGCTTGCGCCCGAACAGGCCGCGCATTGCGGTATCGGATTTCCCGACCTTGTCGAATGGATAGCGGAGGATGCCAGTTGCCAGAGGTGAGGCGCTCGAGAACAGCTCCCACCCGTGCCGGACGATCCGGCGCAACGGGCACGAAAACGCGTAAGCCCCCGCAGTCCATCCCCCAGCGCCCCATTGCCAACTGGGCGAGCGCGCAGATCCGCACCGCGCGCTATCGCACGGTCACGGCCCTGCGCATGGCGGTGTTTGCCGTGATTGGCCTTGCCGGGCTTTCCCTAATTGGTCTTGCCTTGACCGGAGGGCTTGGTCCTGCCGGTGAGGCTGTGCGTACCGCGTTTGCCGACCAGCTTACCCGTTCGGGTTATGTCGTGCGCGCTGTCGATGTGGCGGGCGCCATCGAGATCGAGCCGTCCGAGATTGCCCGCGTCATTGGCGCCGAGCCGGGCCGGGGGCTGATCGAGATTGACCCTGCCGAGGCGCGTGCGGCGATAGAAGCCATGAGCCGCGTGGACACCGCACGCGTGATGCGCCTGTGGCCGGACCGGATCAGCGTCATCATCGTCGAACGCGCTCCTTACGCCCTCTGGCAGAATGATGGCGTGCACTACGTCATTGACCGGCGCGGCATCGTGCTGACCGGGGAAAACCCGGCTGATCATACCGGACTGCCGCGCCTAGTCGGTGCAGGCGCCAATGATGCGGCGGAGGAAATCGTCTCGGTCCTCGCCCGCCAGCCGGAGCTGGCCAGCCTCGTCACCCATGCTGTCCGCGTCGGCGAACGCCGCTGGAATCTGCGCCTGGCGTCAGGCAGCGACATCCTGCTGCCGGAAACTGGCGTTGCGAGTGCGGTTGCGATGATTGCGGCGCTGCATGCCGACCAGCGCGTGCTCGACCTCGATGCGCAGGCCTTTGACCTGCGCGCCGAAGGCGAGATGGCCGTCCGGGCCTGGCCGGAACGTGTGTCGGGCGCATCAGCCCGTGAGCGTGGAGCCTGATGGTCATGGGATTGTTCGGTTCACGCAGCACCGAGGCGGGCGC
>NZ_JBQLZR010000201.1:0-9106 GCF_052168375.1 Glycocaulis sp. | reverse complement strand
GACCGACTGGAGCCCCTATTCCTTCACCATGAACTGGCGCTTTACCCGTCCCGGCGAAGTGCGTTTCGAGGCCGGCGAAGCGGTTGCCCATTTCTTCCCCGTGCGCCGGGATCTGTTCGAGCGGATCACGCCGGAACTGCGCTCCATCCACGCCGACCCGAAAACGGCAGAGCAGATGAATATCTGGCGGGAAAGCCGCGAGGATTTCTCGGGCCGTCTCAAGACCGGCGACAAGGCTGCGGTAGAGGAGAAATGGCAGAAGGGCTATTACCGGGGCCTTCTGCCGGATGGCCGCAAAGGCCCCGCGGACCACAAGACCAAGGTGCGCGTGCCGGAATTTACGCTCTCCCCGCCCAAGCCCGGCAAGGTTCGCTGACGGTTCACTTCCTCACCACTGGCCAGGCAAGCTCACGCGCGGCGGTGACCGGCTCCATGCCTTCAATGCCATAGGTTTCGGGATAGCGCCGCGTGATCTTCGCGGTGCCGAACAACACATCCCAGAAGAAGAGCAGATTGCCGTAATTGCCCTTGTAGTTCGTCACGCCGTCCTCCTTGTGAAGGCCGTGATGGGCAGCGTGCGTGGCGGGCGTGGAGATGGTGCGCTCGATCACCCACATGAGGGGCGAAAGCGCCTTGATCCGGTAGAGCGGCTCGTCCCAGCGCCAGGCGGAATGCGCGCCGAAAATCACCGTCATCTTCACGATCAGATAGACGATATAGACCGGCCCGAAACCCAGATGGACCAGCACGGCCGACACCCAGATGCCCGGCATGAAGAGATAGTAGAAAAGATTGTTCCGGTAGGCGATGCGCACGCTCATATAGCCGCCCGAATGGTGCGCGCGATGCAGGTTGTAGAGCCAGGGGAAGGTGTGGCTCGCCCGGTGCCACCAGTATTGCGTCATGTCATCGCCAATGAGCAGGATGGCGACCATTGCCCACCAGGGCAGGAAGGCCAGAGCCCCTTCCGATCCGGGACGCACCCATTCCGCCAGCAGCGGCGCAATCGCGAAGATGGCCGGCACGGTCAAAAGGATGATGGTAAGGGTGGAAACCGCCTCGATGACCACGTCTCGTGACGAGGCGCGCCCCTTCGGACTGAACCGCCCGACGACGATCTCCAGTAGCGCAAAACCGATGAAAATGGCGGGAATGACGATCTTGGTATCGAACATGGGCGTCGGGATCCTCCAGCCCTGAGTGTCCGCAAGCTCGCCCATAACCGCCAATACAATTAATTGATCTAGGCATAACCAGGTGGCATAATTTGTTTCATGCTGTCCTTGCGCACCGCTCGCCTATTCGTTGCCTGCGCCGATACCGGCACGCTGACGGCAGCGGCCGCACGGCTCAATGTCTCACAGCCTGCCGCTACCAAGTCACTCGCCCAGATGGAGGCGTCACTCGGCGGCGCGCTTTTCCAGCGGGCGGGGCGGCGCCTTGTGCTCACGGCGCTGGGCGAGGCCATGTTGCCGCGCGCGCGGACCCTGGTGCAGCAGGCCCGCGACATGGAGGCCGAGGCGCGCCGCTGGAAGTCGGGGGAGGAAGGCGCCATCCGGCTCGGTACCGGACCGGCGATTGCCTACAGCCTCCTGCCCGATGCAGCCGGCCTGTTCTACAGCCAGGGCCGCAATGTCCGCCTGACGGTGCGCTCCGGGGCTGCGGGCGAGCTGATCGAACGCCTGCGCAAGGGCGAGCTTGATCTGGTGGTTGCCGATAGCGGCGACGAGGAGGCGGGGCCGGATCTGACGCTGCAGCGCCTGCCTGACCAGCACCTTGCGGCAGCCGTGCGGCCCGGACACCCCGCTCTTGCCGGCGAGGCTCTGGAAAACTTCGCCATTGCCACCGCGACGCCGCCCGGCCGCCTGCGGCAGTTTCCGCTTGGCTGGAATGCCGGTCCCCCCGGCATTGTTTGCGATGATTACGCGGTGCTCGCGCGCGCCGTCTCCGTGTCGGACCATATCCTCATTGCGCCGCAGCCGGTCATGACGCGCCTTTTGGCCGGGCACCAGCTGGCAGCCCTGCCCGTGCCCGTATCCGGCCTTGTGGTCCGCCCGGCCCTGATCTGGCGCAGTGATGCGCCAACAAGCGCTGCACGCGAGGCGCTATGCGCCTGTTTCGACACGCTGGGAAAAGCCCTGTGATTCGGCTCAAGCACGCTTGAGTTCGCCGCTGGCGCGAATGCAATCTCCGGCTTCGTCACTTCGATATAGAAACTCTATTGGAAGTGAAGCGGAATTATCGGCTTTACCAATCATTAATCGGGGAGGGAGGAGCTTGATTGAAACAGGAGTTCCCCATGTTCGAGCTTCCCTCCGCCTCCCGCTCCATCCTCCAGGCCCTCGAGAAGTCCTACGCCGTCATCGAGTTCAAACCCGATGGCACCATACTGCGCGCCAACGCAAATTTCTGTGCCGCACTTGGCTACCGCCCGGAGGAAGTCATCGGGCGTCATCACCGCATGTTCGTCACACCCGAGCAGGCGGCCTCGCCCGATTATGCGCGCTTCTGGAGTGAACTGCAGGCGGGCCGGTTCAACTCGGCAGAGTTCCGGCGCATCCGCAAGGATGGCAGCGATATCTGGATCGAGGCGACCTACAATCCGGTGCTGGGCCGCGACGGCAAGGTAGAGCGCGTCGTCAAGCTGGCGACCGACATTACCGAGAAGCGTCTGGCGCGGTTTGATTACGAAAGCCAGATCAGCGCCTTCAATGAGTCGCAGGCACTGATCGAGTTTGACCTGACCGGGCATATCCTGTCGGCCAACCGCAATTTCTGCGCCGTGATGGGCTATGAGGCCTCCGAGGTGATCGGCAAGCATCACCGCATGTTCTGTGAAGCTGAATATGCCGCCTCGGCGGAATACGCCGCCTTCTGGGAAGCTCTGGGGCGCGGCGAGTTCTGCGCCGGAGAGTACAGCCGTCTGGCCAAGGGCGGGCGCGAGGTCTGGCTGCAGGCCTCCTACAACCCGGTTCGGGACTTACGCGGTGAGCCGGTAAAGATCGTAAAACTCGCGACGGACGTGTCAGCGGCGGCAAAGGCCCGCGCCGAACGGCGCAGGGCGCAAGCCGAGATCGCCAGTGAACTGAAAAGCGTTGCCACCGGCACAGCCAGCTCGACCAGTCAGGCCCGCGATGCTGAAGCCGCCTCGATACAGGCATCGCAGAACGTGCAGGCAATTGCCTCCGGCGTGGAGGAGCTTTCCGCCTCGTTCGGGGAGATCGGACGGCGGGTGAGCGAGGCTCTGAATGTATCGCGCGCCGCCGTGGAGAACGCGCGCAACACGCGTCAGACCGTGACGGGCCTTGCCGATTCCGCGCAAGCGATCGGCAAGGTGGTCGAGTTGATCAATGCCATTGCCGAGCAGACCAATCTTCTCGCCCTCAACGCCACGATCGAGGCAGCGCGGGCCGGCGAGGCGGGCAAGGGATTTGCTGTCGTGGCCAGCGAAGTGAAGTCCCTCGCCAGCCAGACCTCGAAGGCGATTGACGACATCACCGTCCAGATCACTGCCGTGCAGACCTCCACACAAGGCGCTGTCAGCGCGATTGACGAGATCAGCCGGGTGATCGAGCAGGTCGACGAGATTTCCGCGAGCATCGCCGCGGCCGTCGAAGAGCAGAGCGCTGTCACCGAGGATATCAGCCGCAACATGCAGACGGCCGCCATCGGCGTCTCGCAGGTCTCCGATGCGGTAAAAGATATTGCCGCTTCGACGGTCCAGATCGACCAGTCGGCGAGCCGGCTCAACACGCTGGCAGCGGCTATCGGCTAGCGGCGCCGCCGGCGGGGCTTCCTCGGGTCGGCGTTCGCGGTCATCACGAGCACGCCGGAAAACCCGAGCGCAAACAGCACGCCGACCGCGAGGCCTGCAATCCAGCTTTCCAGAAGCAGGGAGAACAGGAGTGCCAGCAGCACTCCTGTCCCTATGGGCAAGACCATCACCCTCAAGGGTGGCAGTTTGCGCTTATTGCGTGAGGCCGGTGATGTCACGATAGAAGGTCCAGACCATGCGTTCGGTCGTGATGAAACCCCAGTTCCACGCTTCATGGAAGTCGGCAAGCGGCGCTGCGGCCTGAATGGCCTCCAGGTCATGGCCTTCCTCGACCAGAGCGGCAACGCGGGCGCGTCCCTCGATCAGCATGTCGCGGCTGGCGATCAGGTCGTCGCGCGTGGAGAGCGGGCCGTGACCGGCAATGAAGCGCGTTTCCGCATTGGTAAAGCCGATGATTTCGTCCAGCGCGGCGATATAGCCATTCACCGTGCCACCGGCATCAAGATCGATGAACGGGAACAGGCCTGAGAAGAGCAGGTCGCCCATATGGATGATGTTCGCATCAGTCAGATAGACGATGATGTCGCCATCGGTGTGGGCGTCGGGATAGTGCAGCACCTCACCCGTCACGCCGAAGCGTGAAAGCATCATTGCCTGGCTGACGAGGATGTCGGGCAGGAATTCCTCACCAAGCGCTTCCGGGGTGCGCCCGGTGAGCTGGCTCTGCACCGGATTGGCAAGACGTTCGGCCACGTTCTCGTGCGCGAGAATGCCAGCGCCAAGGGCAGCGAAATGGGCATTGCCCAGCACATGGTCGCCATGAAAGTGCGTATTGATGACGAGGGTCGGTGCCCGTCCGCCCGTCACGTCCATGACCGCAGCTTCGAGGTCTTCCAGAAAGGGCGGCATCTGGGTGTCGATCAGGATGACGTTATCGCCCGCCTCGACCACCGCGACATTGCCTGCGCGCGCATTGGCCAGCATGGAAATGCCGTCTTCCAGTTCGGTGACCTCAAAGCCGGCCTGCGCAAAGGCGCTGGCGGCGAGGATCAGGCTGGCTGTGATGCCGGCCGAGAATGTCTTCAGCATGGGTAGGTCTCCTCCCGGGTTGCAGTGCCGCACAGACATGGTTCGCCTGCAGCCTTGCGTCCAGCTTAACGCGGAATTCACCACAGCGCTCCAGTTTCTCCAGCCATGAAACGCGCTGCCATTGTCCTTCTTGCTGCCAGCTTGCTCGCTGCCTTCGCCAGCGCCGGCGCTGCGTCGGGCCAGAATTGCGACACGCCCTCAGGCCATCCGGTTCCGCGCTTTGTCACCCTGAAGTTTGCAGAGGTGCGTGGACGCATTGGCCCGTCTACCGGCCATCCGGTGCGCTGGGAATATGCCCGCCAGGGGCTGCCGGTCGAGATCGTTGCCGAGACCGCCGACTGGCGCCGGGTGCGCGATCCCGATGGCGAGGAAAGCTGGATGCACAGGCGCACGCTCACAGGGCGGCGCGCCGTCCATGTGCAGCAGGAAACCGCCCTGCATACCCGCCCCGATGATCAATCGCCGCAGACCGCGCGGGCACTGCCGGGCGCGATTCTGTGGCTGGAACGCTGCCGGTCCGGCTGGTGCCGCCTCGAATCAGACGGTGTGCGCGGCTGGGTAGTGGCCTCCCATGTGTGGGGCACCTACGCCTATGAACGCGCCGAGACGGCAGACCCGTCTGCCCCGTCCACCCCGCCCTGTTCGGCGGACGATACGCAGGCGCGTGAGCTTGCCAGCGCCACGCAGGAGCAAGGTCTCTAGCCTGTCATCCCGCCTGCCTGCTGCAACGGGGGGAGACATGGGCCTCTGCGCCGGTCTAGATTGCCCGCACATTCAAACAGGGCAGGGGCCATTACCGGCCCGCCTACCGTCTCCACCCGGCCCGGCAGTCCGTTTTCACGGACGCAGAGAGCGGCATCGGCAAGTCAGGCAGAAAACGCATGTCCCAATACCCATCCAGCTTCAATTATGACGGTCTCATAGAGTGCGGGCAGGGCAAGCTGTTCGGTCCGGGCAATGCGCAGCTGCCCTTGCCGCCCATGCTGATGGTGGACCGCATCACCCACATTTCCGGCGAGGGTGGCCAGTACGGCAAGGGTCAGGTCGTCGCAGAGCTCGATATCAACCCGGATCTCTGGTTCTTCGCCTGCCATTTCGAAGGTGACCCGGTCATGCCGGGTTGCCTCGGCCTTGATGCGATGTGGCAGCTCGTCGGCTTTTTCCTCGGCTGGTCCGGTGCACCCGGCAAGGGCCGCGCGCTGGGCGTCGGCGAGGTGAAATTCACCGGCCAGGTCACCCCGGACGTCAAGAATGTGCGATACGTGATTGATCTCAAGCGCGTCATCATGCGCAAGCTTGTGCTCGGGCTTGCCGATGGCCATGTCGAGGCGGATGGCAAGGTGATCTACACCGCCACCGACCTGCGTGTCGGCCTGTTCAGGCCCGAGGACATGAACCAGCCAGGAGCGTCTGCATGAGGCGTGTTGTCGTTACAGGAATCGGCATTGTCTCCTCCATCGGGGAAGACATGGAGAAAGTGGCTGCAGCCCTGAAGGCCGGCAAATCCGGCGTGATCGCTGCGCCGGAATATGCCGAGCTGAACTTCAAGTGCCAGGTGCATGCCCGCCCGCCCGTGAAGGCCGCCGACCATGTCGACAAGCGCGCCATGCGCTTCATGGGTGAGGGAGCCGGCTGGGCCTACATGTCCATGGAGCAGGCCATAGCCGATGCAGGCCTTGATCCCAGCGATGTCTCCAATCCGCGCACCGGCCTGATCGTTGGTACGGGTGGCCCCTCGACGGAAGCCATTGTCACCGCCGCCGATGTCACGCGGGACAAGGGTCCGCGCCGGATCGGCCCGTTCGCGGTGCCCAAGGCCATGGCCTCGACCGGCTCGGCCACGCTCGCCACGCCCTTCCAGATAAAGGGTATCAACTATTCGATCAGCTCGGCCTGCACCACGTCGCTGCACTGCATCGGCGCGGCGGCCGAACAGATCCAGTGGGGCAAGCAGGACGTGATGTTCGCCGGTGGCGGCGAGGAATTGCACTGGTCGCTGTCCAATCTCTTCGACGCCATGGGCGCGATGAGCTCGGCCTATAACGACACGCCCGAGCGCGCCAGCCGTGCCTTCGACAAGGATCGCGACGGCTTCGTCATCGCGGGCGGTGCGGGTATTCTGGTGCTCGAGGAATACGAGCGGGCAAAGGCGCGCGGCGCAAAAATCTATGCCGAGATTGTCGGCTATGGCGCGACCTCTGACGGCCATGACATGGTTCAGCCCTCCGGCGAGGGCGCGGTACGCTGCATGCAGAACGCCATTGCCGAGGCCGGCGGGCGCAAAATCGACTACATCAACCCGCACGCGACCTCGACGCCGGTCGGAGACATCAAGGAGATGGGCGCGCTGCGCTCCCTCTTTGGCGAGAATGTCCCGGCGCTGTCGGCCACCAAGTCCATGACCGGCCATTCGCTGGGCGCTGCCGGCGTGCAGGAGGCGATCTACTGCCTCCTGATGATGCGTGACGGCTTCATCGCCCCCTCGATCAATATCGACACGCTCGATCCCGAGTTTGAGGGCCTGCCCATCGTGCGCGAAACCACGAAGGCCGACATCACCACCGCCCTGTCGAACTCGTTCGGCTTTGGCGGCACCAATGGCACGGTGATCTTCTCGAAGGTTTGATCATCCTGCATCGTCTTAGGTCCCGGCCCCAGAGCCGGGACCCATACCCCTTGAACCGGCCAATAATTGCGTTTCACCGGCGCATGCCGGTGCCCAGTCTTTTTCTGGGCCCCGACTTTCGTCGGGGAAACGCGTAGTTCCACTCGCGTCTATTGTTGTCATGGCCCGGCTGACCTGCGCCCGCGCAGGCGGATGATGTGCTGAACAGCAACACCCCCCCCCCCCACGTTTTCCACCGCCTTGCTCATCACAAAATCACGTCTTGCCTGCACAAGGGGTGGACGTTAGGGATGGCTTAACCACAATATCTAGATGTTCGAGGGGTGAGGGCACTGATTCACCGGGCCGGCGCGGCAAAGCGGCGCCTTGCCGGAATCATCTCTCCGCCCGACCATGAACCCGACACGTGCCAGACAAGAGGACCAGCATTCGCCATGAGCACCGGCCACATCCTTTCCAGCGACCGTCCCGGCCTGTTGACCCCGAGCTTTGCCTACAAGCCGTTCCGCTATCCGTGGGCGTATGAGTACTGGAAGCGTCAGCAGCAGGTGCACTGGCTGCCCGAGGAAGTGCCGCTGGGCGAGGACTGCAAGGACTGGGCGACCAAGCTCACCGATGGCGAGCGCAATCTGCTGACCCAGATTTTCCGCTTCTTCACGCAGTCCGACGTGGAGGTGGGCGCAAACTACATGGAAAACTACATGCCGCTCTTCAAGCCGGTTGAAGTGCGCATGATGCTGGCCTCCTTCTCCAACATGGAGACGGTCCATATCGCGGCCTACGCGCTGCTTCTGGAAACCATCGGCATGCCTGACACCGAGTTCTCCGCCTTCATGGAGTACCAGGAGATGGCGGCCAAGCACGACTATCTGGGACGTTTCGGCGTCGAGACGGATCGTGACATCCTCACCTCGATGGCGGTGTTCGGCGGCTTCACCGAAGGCCTGCAGCTCTTTGCCAGCTTTGCCATGCTGATGAACTTCCCGCGCTTCAACAAGATGAAGGGGATGGGCCAGATCGTGTCCTGGTCGGTGCGCGACGAGTCGCTGCACTGCGAAGGCATGATGAAGATGTTCCACACCTTTGCGGAGGAAACCGGCGCTTATACGCAAGCGGTCAAGGACGACATCATCGATTGCTGCAAGACGGTGGTGAGCCTTGAGGACAAGTTCATCGAGCTTGCCTTCGAGGCCGGCCAGGTCGAGGGCATGACGCCGGACGACATCAAGAAATACATCCGCTACATCGCGGACTGGCGCCTGAACCAGCTGAAACTTCCGCCCGTGTTCGGGGTGAAGGAACACCCGATTCCGTGGCTGACCGAGATCCTGAACGGGGTCGAGCACGCCAATTTCTTCGAGGCGCGTGCCACCGAATATTCCAAGGGTGCCACCAAGGGTGACTGGCACGGCGATGAGGGCGTCTGGTCGAACTTCGACCAGTGGGTGTCGAAAAAGCGCACGTTGCCGACCCAGGCCGAACTCGCCGAATAGGCTTTCGATACAAAGCGATAGGAAAAGGGGCGGGGCAACCTGCCCCCATTTTTCGAGCCCTGCCTCCTTGTCATCACCCGCGTATGCGGGTGATCCATGCCTGAAAAGTGGTGTCCTCCCCCG
>NZ_JBQLZR010000200.1:0-6082 GCF_052168375.1 Glycocaulis sp. | reverse complement strand
GCCCGCGCTCGCTTGTTGTCGCATGCAGCTGCAGCCCGGCGCGTTTATCATCAACGCCCCATGCCTCCATCATCTGCGCCCAGATCAGCCGCATGGCGCGCAGCTTGGCTATCGTCAGGTGGATATCGGTGTCGGCGGCCAGCTCCACCTCGATGGTGGCAGCCGCATCGCCTGGCTCCCACCCGCCCGCGACGAGCGCCTCAATCGCTTCAGCCGCGCTGGCGGCTGCAAAGGCCAGTTCCTGCACCTCGGTACCGCCAGCCTCGAAGATTGCCCGTCCATCAGCCCGGAACGCCCGGATGGCGGGTGAAACCTCTTTCGCCCGGCGTGCCAGCGCGAGGCGCTTGTCTGACGCCTGTCCGAGTGCAGCAGAGAGGCCGAGACCTGCACCGGCAATCTTGCCGCGCGTTTCCAGAAGATCGAGGAGCAGGCCGGCCGCCTCGATATCCCAGCCCCCGGCGCGCAGGTGCACGGGCGCGAGGTCCAGCATCACATCGCTCAACACAGTTTCCAGCTCTGCCAGATTCCGTGCGGCAATACCGGTTTTGCCTGATGGATCGATCAGAAGAGTGATTTCGCTGGCGCCACCGGCGAGGTCAGCAAGGATCGCGTCATTGGCAGCAGCGGGTGCAGGCGTGTCAGGGCTCTGACGCATGGCCCACGGAAGCCAGGCATCCCGCGCGAGATTCGCGCCGCGCACGAAAGGCGCAGAGCCGGGCAGGCCTTCAAAAGCCGGGGCGCAGTTGTGAGGCGCATAAAGCGGCCCGCGTTCGATGCCGTCGCGCGTCTTGCGGACCAGCGTGTCGACCGGCTTTCCGGCCAGCGCCTTCACGGCAAGAGCTTCCCACGCGGAGGGCGCGGCGGGTTCGAATCCGTCTGCAAACGGGTGCGTGTTCTGTGTCATGGCCCACGTCACTATACCGGCGCGGCCTGACAGAAAAGCCTTTGGGGCGGCTTCAGCCTGCCCCGGAACTGAAAAGGCCGCCCTCACGCGAGGGCGGCCCATCCAGCCGACTTGTGGGTCGGGACTTTTTGTAGCGAAGCCGGCCTATTCTTCGGCAGCGCCGCCCAGTGCAGTCTGAACCGCTTCGAAGCGGCCTTGCACGTTTTCACCGATCGCGGTCACGGCCACGATGATGACAACCGAAATGAGCGCAGCAATCAGACCATACTCGATAGCCGTGGCGCCCGACTCGTCTTTGAAGAAACGCGAAACCAGATTTTTCATCCCACTACTCCTTGTTGTTTAGCTCGCTGGCTGCCCAGGAGCCAAGCCATCCCGACCCGTCCTGAACGTGATGCGAGTAAACACCGGAGACCGTTTCAGTCCGGTAAAAATTCGTGCTTTATTTTTGGTAAATCTCTGAAATAATTAGTATAGTTAAGGCGCGGTAAATTTTGACCTCTATTGAGGCCAGTGCCTTTTTCAGAATTCCTGCCAGCTCTGTCGCATCCCCAGCCGGGCGAAAACGGCCTGCCAGTGTGCCTGCAGCTCGGCGCGTTGCTGTGCGCTCCAGCCCTCGCGGGCAACCAGTGACACCTCGATCTCGGTGCCGCGCAGGACATCGCCGTATTCGTTTTCAATCTGCCGCGCGATCGTTTCGGGATCGGGCAGACGGCCGGAAAGGTCCTGCCGGGCCTGTCCATAAACCGAATACAAGGACGAGTTCTGCAGCATGTCGGATACCAGGACGATCTGGCGGCGCGGTACGGAAGAATTGAAAGTCTCCTCTTGCGCGAGTCTGGCGAGCGCTTCGAGGATCGGGCTTTGCGGCGCATCCTTGGGGCGGACAAGGTCGGCCAGCGCGCGCTGGAGCGGACGCTCGAAGAGGGCCTGGTAGCGCGCCTCGACCCGGTTCGGATTGCGATAGAGCGGATTGATCTGCTCGCCGCGGCCGGGATTGCACAGCGAGAAGCTGTTGGTGTGGGTCAGTTCGCCGCGCTCATCCAGTTCGAAGAGCGAGAAGCGTTCGCCAACATCCAGCCGGTCGCGGGCCTGCAGGGCGAGCGCTTCGATGCGTCCGGCCTGTTCGGGAGAATAGAGATCGGTCTTGTCGATCACCAGAACGCGATGGGAGGGCACGGCCCCGACGAGGCAAAGCGTCTCGGGGTCGTATTCCTCCGGCTGCAGGACAAGGGCGGCGTAGCTGATGGCGCCGAGCACACCCGCCACGACGACCATGTTGAACAGGCCTACGAAATCCTTGCCTCTCATGACGCATCGCCCCTTCTTGCCCGGCGCCCCCGCACCGGTTCAGGTGATGTTAGCCCGGAAAAGGCGGCTTGTCGTCGCGCGAAGACGACTGTGCGGTCATGCGGGCGGTATCGTCCTGGAAATCGGCCGCTTCGCGGTGACGGCTGAGCGCACGCTGCGTCTGCTCGGCAAAATAGGCATCAATGTCGAGCTTTAGCTGGACGGCATCCTCATAGGTGCTGCTGCCGACCGTATTGCTGCCGCCAGAGGGTTCGCCCGAGCGGTCAAGCGGTACCTGCTTGATGACCGCTGCAAGATGCGCCGCTGAGCGGATGGCGCGGCGTTGTACGGCGCCATATCCGATCAGACGGTCATCAAACGTTGCGCCCTTGAAGGCAGCGATGGCCGCGAACGTGACGCCCAGGATGAAGAGTAGCAGCGCTTCGAGTGTTTCAAACGGCTGGAAGGTGAGCGCGCGAGTAACCGGCGCCAGTATCTCGCCGGTCGAAGCCAGCGTGCCGGAGGCAAGCACCGCCTCGTTGATTTCCAGAAGGTCGCGATAATGCGCCGCCGAGAAGTTCAGGAAGACGACAAAGCACAGCGCGACCGGCACGAGCACCAGAGCTGCCGCGAACGAGAACGGTCGGTCGGGATTGGACAGGCTGCGCAGTCCGACAAAGCCTACGAGGAAGAAGGCAGCAATGACGTTGGTGAAGGCGACGGTAATCGCCTGGATCCAGCCGCCCAGCAGGCCAAGGTCTGAAGCCTTTGAGAAGAAGTAGGCGTTTGCGAGGCCCTCGAACAGGATCAGCGCCGCCAGAATCGAGAAGTGCATGATGTGGCTGTCAGGGTATTGCGCCGCGCGCTGCACCCAGCGATGCGGCGGCAAGGCGCCACCGAACATGCGTCCGCGCGTGGCGCGGAAATCCAGATAGGCGTTGAAATCGCCAGCCGCCCGGTAGAAGGCATCGCTGAGCCGGTCGACGATCTGGTGAGTCTTCTGATCAATGCGGCTCATCGTTTTCACCTCTCCCGAACCGTTAATCCCTGCAGTGCGGAATTCGGGACGGCGGCGCGTGTTCGTATCCGTATAATCATGCGCAGTCATGAGGAGGCCCCCCTCCGTTAAGTTATCAACCCTCATTAACCCTACGGACGCAAGACGTCAGGACTTGGACAGAATAAGGCATTTTTGGACACATCAGGGCAGAAACGGGGCAGGCGTCTTGTAATTTGTCGCCGCCCCGGCAAGTTGCTCATGTTGATGGTGGGGAGACAAAGATGACCGGATCACCCGTTGCGACACGCCGTTCGATACTCGGCCTCATGGCTGGCGGAGCGGCGGGGCTGGCCAGTGGCCAGGCAGGCGCCCTGCGGCTCGATGAGGAGATCACGGCCGGCACGATTGAGTGCGCCGAGCCCCTCTTTTCGGTCAGCTATACCGACGAAGAGCGTGCCCAGATCGTCCGTACGATGGAAGGGTGGAGCGACAGGGCTGAGGCCCTGCGTGCCCATGCCCGTCCCAACACGCTGGCCCCCGCCCAGCATTTCGATCCGCGCCTGCCCGGACGCAATTGGCGCGAACAGGATAGCGGCGTGCATGGAACACCGGGCACGGTGCCCGCCCTGCCGCCATCAGCCGAAGATATCGCCTATGCGCCGGTCTGGCAGCAGGCAGGCTGGATGGCGCGTGGCGAACTAAGTTCGGTCGAGCTGACGCAGATATATCTGGACCGGATAGAGCGACATGGCGCGTCGCTGGAATGCTACATCACTGTCGCGGCCGAACATGCGCTGAGAGAAGCCGCCCTTCGCGACAGTGAACGCGCGGCCGGACGGGTGCGTGGCATCCTCCACGGCATCCCTTACGCGCTGAAGGACATTATCGATGTCGCTGATCTGCCCGCCACCTGGGGCGCAACACCCTATAGCGACCGGGTAGCCGAACGTACTGCCGTGGTGGCAACCCGGCTCGCCGAGGCCGGAGCCGTGCTGCTGGGCAAGACAAGTGTTGGCGCGCTTGCCTATGGCGATATCTGGTTTGGCGGCGTGTCCCGCAATCCGTTCAATCCGCGCGAAGGCTCCTCAGGGTCGTCGGCCGGGTCCGCATCGGCGACAGCGGCTGGCCTGTGCGCTTTTTCGATCGGTACAGAGACACTTGGCTCCATTGTGTCGCCCTCTCACCGTTGTGGCACGGCGGGCCTGCGGCCGACCTTCGGGCGCGTTGCACGCACCGATGCAATGGCGCTTTGCTGGTCGCTCGACAAGATCGGGCCCATTACCCGTCATGTTGCCGACACGGCCTTTGTTCTTGCCGCGATCAACGGCGCCGATGCGGGCGACCCTGCCTCGTTCGACCACGGATTTGCGTGTGATTTCGGACGCGACCTTTCCGGGCTCCGCCTCGGTTACAATCCACAATGGTTGGAGCAGGGCAGCGAGCTGGACCGGCAGGCGCTCGAAATTGCGCGTTCGCTCGGCGTTGAGATGGTGCCTTTCGAAGTCGATACGCTGCCCTACGCCGCGCTTCTCCTGCAGCTGGAGGCCGAGGCGGCTGCAGCCTTCGAGGAATTGTCCCTTTCTGGCGATGACGCCCGCCTTCGCTGGCAGGATGATGCCGCCTGGCCGAACACTTTCCGCCGGGCCCGCTTCATCAGCGGCGTAGACTTGGTGAATGCAGACCGCCTGCGCCGCGAAGTCATGGTGATGATGGACGAGCGCATAAGCGGCCTCGACGCAGTGATGGGGCCGAACTTTGCCGGCAACATGCTGCTCATCACGAATTTCACCGGTCATCCCCAGCTTGCCCTGCGCGCTGGCTTCCAGTCACAACCGACCCGGACGCTCTTCGGGGCGCCTGCGGACGAGTCTGGCGAAACCTTCGAGGTGCCCTACGCCACAAGCCTGTGGGCTCCTCTCTTCGAGGAAGGCACGCTGGTTACGCTTGGCCACGCGATTGAAAGCCGGATTGGCGCGGCGGGCCGCCGGCCTGCCCTCTTCTCCTGACAATACTTCCGAGCCCCGGAGCGAGCTGATGACCATCACCTTCTATGATTGCGCCACGGCACCCAGCCCGCGCCGCGCCCGGATGATTCTGGCCGAGAAGCGGGTGGAGGTGAAAACCGTCCAGATCGACCTTCGCAATGGCGAACAGTTCTCCGAGAGCTTCCGCGCCGTGAACCCGGACTGCACCGTGCCTGTCCTTGTGACACCGCAAGGCGAAGTGCTGCGTGACAACGCGTCCATCGCGCGCTGGCTGGAGGAGGTCTATCCCGATCCGCCGCTCATGGGCACAAACCCGGTTGAGAAAGCCCGCGTAGCCGAATGGCTGTGGCGTTGCGAATTTGATGGCCTGATGGCCGTGATGGAGGTGCTGCGCAACAGCTCGAAATCCATGGCGGGCAGGGCGCTTCCCGGTCCGCATGCGGTGGAGCAGATCCCCGAACTGGCAGAGCGCGGGCGTGAACGTGCCCGGCGTTTCATGTCCGTTCTCGACACCCGGCTTTCGCAATCGGCCTGGCTGGCCGGCGAGACTTTCTCGGTTGCCGATATCGCGGCCTTCGTTTTCGTAGAGTTTGCGGCCTGGGTGAAGATAGCGCCGGAAAGCGAGCAAAATGCGCTGGCCGGCTGGCTGGAGGCCATTCGGGCAAGGCCTTCCGCTGCGGTCTGAATTTGCTGCAACCGCGCAATAAATATTGCACCTGCAAAAAGCAGTTTCATTTTCAACAAGTCTTGAAGGGCAAAGCTGCGTGTCAGTTTTGCAACATAAAGACGAATTTCGATCTCTACCGCACAGAATCGCCCGTTTCGGCACCCGGCCTACGGGTGCGGATGCTTTTACTTGGCTGACGGATCAGACAATGTGAGGGGCACAGGGCAGTATTGCAC
>NZ_JBQLZR010000199.1:0-5339 GCF_052168375.1 Glycocaulis sp. | reverse complement strand
TCTGGGGGCTTTGCAATGGCGAGGACGGGTTTGGGGCGGTGATTTTCTTGGTCGGGGTTGTCTGGCCGGCGGATACTTTTGCGTACTAGGGTGGAACCTGGCCCGGCGGCCCCAAACGGCTTCCGGCTGCCAGCCCGAACAAGACGTGGACCGGGCTCCTGGCCGGGCTGGGGTTCGGGTCTGCTGCGGGCGTGCTCATCGCCTCACTCTGGTCGGTGGAACCGGCCCTCGCTTTGGCTGCTGCTGTGCCTGCCGCACTCATGGCCGTTGCCGGCGATCTGGTAATGTCACTCGCCAAACGCCGCTTTGGCGTGAAGGATGCAGGGACACTCATCCCCGGACATGGCGGGGTGCTGGACAGGGTAGACGCCTTGATGCTCGCGACTGTTTTTGCCGGTCTTTTTGCGCTGCTTGTTCCCGGCGGCTGGCCGGGGGGCAGTTTCTAGATGGCACGCAGCCTGACCATTCTGGGCGCAACCGGCTCTGTCGGACTGGCCACGCTGGACCTTGTCGGTGCCGCTGGACCGGACAGCTATGCCATCACGGCGCTCACGGCCCATTCGAGGGCACGCGAACTCGCAGAGCTGTCATTGCGGTTCCGGCCCAAATTCACCGCGATTGCCGATGCCCGGCAAGCGGACGTGCTGGAAGATGCGCTGGCCGGTTCCGGGCTTCGATGGGGCGCCGGTCCCCAAGCCGTTCTAGAAGCCGCTTCGATGCAGGCTGACTGGACAATGGCCGCAATCGTCGGGGCTGCAGGCCTTGCCCCGACCCTTGAGGCGGTCAAGCGGGGCGGCATGGTGGCGCTTGCCAACAAGGAAGCGCTGGTGTGCGCGGGCGAGTTGTTTATCGAACACGCCCGAAAGTCCGGTGCGGTCATCCTGCCCGTCGATTCCGAGCACAACGCGATATTCCAGGCACTTGGCGGGGTGGATGCCACACGGGTTCGCCGGATCATCCTGACAGCCTCGGGCGGGCCTTTCCGGCTCGCCAGCCTGGACGTGATGGCGGCTGCAACCGTGCGTGATGCCGTCGCCCACCCGGTCTGGTCCATGGGCGCGAAGATTTCGGTCGATTCCGCGACGATGATGAACAAGGGCCTTGAAGTGATCGAGGCCTGTCACCTGTTCGCTCTGTCGCCGGAAAAGGTGGATGTGATCGTCCATCCCGAATCCATCGTCCACGGCCTGGTAGAGCACGTCGATGGCGGCCTCATCGCCCAGATGGGCATGCCCGACATGCGCACGCCCATTGCTCATGCGCTTGCATGGCCGCACCGGGTGGAGACCTCTGTGTCCCGCCTGGATCTTCCCGCGCTTGGACGGCTGACCTTTGAAGCGCCCGATCCGGAGCGCTTCCCAGCGCTCGGTCTGGCGCGTGCAGCTTTTACCGCTGGCGGTGCAAACCCGGTCATCCTCAATGCCGCGAACGAAGTGGCGGTCGATGCCTTTCTGAATGGTCATGTCGGGTTTCTTGACATCGCTGCCATCGTTGCGGAGTCTCTCGAACGGGGTGAGGGGATCGCCAGAGGACCATTGACCGACTTCGACGCTGTGTACGCGGCAGATGCCGCCGCACGCGATCTTGCTGGCGCATTTGTGCGGGCCCGGGCCCGCCGCGGTGCCGGTATTGCTAAAGGGGCTTGACCGGCGTGACCGACCTTCTCGGATCAGGTTTGCTCAGCATTGCCGCGTTTATCGCGGTGATATCCTTTGTCGTGGTCATTCACGAACTCGGCCACTACTGGGCCGGGCGGGCTTTCGGTGTGCATGCCGAGGCATTTTCCATCGGGTTCGGACCGACGCTTGTCAGCTGGAATGACCGGCAGGGGACGCAGTGGCGCATTGCAGCCCTGCCGCTGGGCGGCTATGTGCGGTTTCTCGGTGACGCGGATGCAGCCAGCGCGCCGGACCATGAAAGCCTTGAACGGCTGCGCGAACAGCGCGCCGATGCCGGGCGGGTCTTCCATTTCAAGCCGGTCTGGCAGAGAGCCGGTATCGTGCTCGCCGGACCGGTCGCAAACTTCATCCTGGCGATTGTGGTCTTTGCTGCCCTTGGCATGGCGCGCGGCGAGGTCACCGTCGAGCCACGGATCGGAACGGTTCTGGAAGCAAGCCCGGCTGAAGAGGCAGGCTTTGAGCCGGGTGATTTACTGGTCTCGATTGATGGCCAGCGCGTGCGCACCTTTACCGATCTGTCTCAGGCGGTGATGACGCGGGCAGGGACCACCATGCGCATCGTTGTCGAGCGCGATGGCCAGGAACGCCTGCTGGAAGCCACACCGCGCCGGGAAATGCGGGAAGACGGGCTGGGTGGCACACGGGCGTTTGGCTTTCTGGGTGTGCAGCTGGCCGAGGATGCAACCGTCACACAGCGGCGTTTCGGCCCCATTGAGGCGGTCTGGCATGGTGTGGAGCGGACCTTCACGGTAGCCGGTACGATCCTCGATTACATGGTGCGCCTAGTGACCTTCCAGGCGTCGCTGGAGCACATTAACGGCCCGCTGGGTATAGCCACCACGGCCGGACAGATTGCCAACACGGCGGTAAGCGATCCGGGCGCTGCCGAAACCGGCAGCTATGATGTCGGCGCAGCGGTGGCGCGCCTTTCAACCAGCCTGCTTCTGCTTGCCGGATTGCTGTCCGTGGCGATCGGATTGATGAATCTCCTGCCCATACCGGTTCTAGACGGTGGGCACCTTGTGTATTACGCCTACGAAGCCGTGGCCAAACATCCCCCCAGCCCGTCGGTTCAGTCACTTGGCCTGAAGGCCGGACTGGCACTGATACTGGGGTTGATGGTTGTCGCCACATGGAATGATTTGAGTTATCTCGTCGGCCTGTTTTCTTGATGGTTGACCGGTTGGGATCAGGGTGGTGCAGGTAATGAAGTGTCTCGTCTGGACGGTAGCAGCCTTTGCGCTGGCGGTAATGCCGGCGGCCCACGCCCGCGCGGCGCAAGCCGAAGACGTGCCGGTTGAAACCTCCGCCGCTGACGAGGAAGCCGCTCCTCGCATCCTGCAGGTGCTCGTTGAGGGCAACCAGCGCGTCGAGGCAGACACCATCCTGTCCTACATGCTGGTGCGTCCGGGCGATGTGGCTGACCCCCGCCTGATCAACCTGTCCATGCAGACCCTGTTTGCGACCAATCTGTTCGCAGACGTCCGCGTGGCGCGCGACGGTGCAACACTGATCATCTACGTGCGGGAAAACCCGGTCATCAACCGCGTGGTGCTTGAGGGCAATCGCGCGATCAATGACGAGCGCATTACCGACGAGATCCAGCTCCAGCCGCGCGCCTTGTTCACCCGCGCCCGCGTCCAGACCGATGTCCAGCGCATTCTTGAAGTCTATCGCCGCTCCGGCCGCTTTGCGGTGCAGGTGAACCCGCAAATCGTTGAGCTGCCGCAGAACCGTGTTGATCTGATCTTCGAGATTTCCGAAGGCCCGACTACCGGTGTGGAGCGCATCAACTTTGTCGGCAACCGCGCCTATTCGGACCGAACGCTTCGCGGCGAGGTGGTGACGACCGAGGCGCGCTGGTGGCGGTTCTTCAGCTCCAATGACAACTACGATCCGGACCGTCTGGAATTTGACCGCGAGCAATTGCGCGAATTCTACGCCGACCGGGGCTATGCCGATTTCAGGGTCAGCTCGGCGGTTGCCGAACTAGTTCCTGACCAGTCGGGCTTTTACGTCACCTATACGGTGGACGAGGGTGAGGTTTACAATTTCGGCGAGATCAGCGTCACGACCGAAATCCCTGATCTTGATCCGGAATATCTCGAAGCCATCGTCTCATCGCGTCCGGGCAATCTCTATGTCGGCAGCCAGATCGAAGCTTCGGTCGACACGCTGACTTTCGCTGCCGGTGCGGCTGGTTATGCCTTCGTCGACGTGCGTCCGCGCGTGCGGACTAATCGTGAAACCCAAACGGTTGATATCGAATACGTCATCAACCCGGCGCCGCGTGTCTACATTGAGCGCATCGACATTCTGGGCAATTCCCGCACGCTGGACCGCGTCATCCGGCGCGAAATGGAACTGGTGGAAGGCGACGCCTTCAACCAGGTTCTGGTCAACCTGTCGCAACAGCGCGTCCAGCGCCTCGGCTTCTTTGAAGAGGTCGAGATCGAGCCGGTACCGGGCAGCTCTGCCGACCGTGCGCGCCTGCAGGTTCAGGTGACCGAGCAGCCGACAGGCGAGCTCGCCTTCGGTGTCGGCTACTCCTCGACGGACTCCTTCCTGGTCGATTTCTCGGTGTCGGAACGCAATCTGCGCGGCCGTGGCCAGTTCCTGCGCCTTCGCGTATCGGAAAGCTCGCGCCGCCGTCAGATCGATATCCGCTTTACCGAGCCGCGCTTCCTTGATCGCAACCTGGCTGCCGGCTTCGACCTGTTCCAGGTGCGCTCCAACTTTGCGCAGGAAGCCTCGTTCGAAACAGAATCGACCGGTTTCAGCCTTCGCACCGGCTTCCCGCTGACCGCATCGGTCGAAGGCAGTGTGAACTACACGCTGCGTAACGACGAAGTCGCGACCTTTGCCGGCGTGTCTCCGGCAATTGCCCGCGCGGCTGGCTCGCGCATCACCTCGCTTGTGGGTTACTCGGTGGCCTGGAATCGCATCGACAACTTCCAGCTTCCGACCAACGGCTTCCAGCTCACGCTAAATCAGGAAATTGCCGGCTTTGGCGGCGATGTGCGCTATGTCCGCACCGAGACCCGCGGCGCCATTTACCGCAACATCTTCCGGCCTGACATCGTGCTCAGCCTGACGGGTGAAGCGGGCATGATCCTGGCGTGGGGCGGCGATTCGGTCCGCATCAACGACCGCTTCTTCAAAGGTGGTAACTCGTTCCGCGGCTTCGAGACCGCCGGTATCGGTCCGCGTGTCGTTCAGCGCAATACAGCGGGCGAACTCGTTCGCGGTGATGCTCTTGGTGGCAATTTCTACGCCATCGGCGCGCTTGAACTGGGCTTCCCGCTCGGCCTGCCGGAGCAGTATGGCGTGCGGGGCAGCGTGTTTACCGAATTCGGCACAATCGGCATTCTGCCATCAGTTGACCAGATTGCTGACGTAGGCGGGACAAACTCGCCCTTCACCATTGACGAACTGGCTCCGCGCCTGTCGGTCGGCGTCAGCATTTTCTGGGACTCGCCGTTTGGCCCGGTCCGTTTCGACTTCGCCGAAGCCTTGTTGTACGAGGAGTACGACCGGCGTGAATTCTTCCGTTTCAGCACCAGTACAGGGTTCTAATAACATCACTTTCCAACATCGCCGGACAATGTCCTCGCCTCTTCGTGCCTTCTTTGCCGGCATCGTGCTGGCACTGGGCGCCGT
>NZ_JBQLZR010000198.1:0-1681 GCF_052168375.1 Glycocaulis sp. | reverse complement strand
CGTTCAGGCCTTGCGCCGGCAGCACGTCAACATGCGGGATGTTGCGAGCGGCCAGGGCGAAGTTCTCGTCGAGCGTGTCGCCATCGATGATCAGCGCGCTGGTCAGGCCGAGCTTGGCGAACTGGGCCTTGAGGGCCGCCGTCTTCGGCTCGTCGAGACGCGCCTCGTCCAGAACGATCAGCGAGGACGAACCTGCTTTCGAGGACAGGGCGTGACGCAGGGCCAGGGCGCGGACCTTCTTGGGAAGCTCTGTGGCATGGCTGCGCACTTTCGGGCCGTGGGCCTTGCCGCCGCCGACAAAGATCGGGGCGCGGCGCGAACCGTGACGGGCAGAACCGCCGCCCTTCTGGCGGCCGAACTTCTTGCCCGTACGGGCAATCTCGGCGCGCTCCTTGGCGCGGTGCGTTCCGGCCTGACGGCGCGACAGCTGCCACTTCACGGCGCGCTGCAGGAGGTCGGCGCGCACTTCGCCGATGGCGAAGATGTCGTCGCTGAGCTCAACCGAGCCTGCCTTGCCGGCATCCAGGGTGATTACATCGAGTTTCATGACTTGGCGTCCTCTTCACCCGCCGCGTCGATGGCAGGCGCTTCTGCAACCGGCGCGCCTTCAGCCACCATTTCCGCCTCTTCCGAGCCGGGAGCGGGGCTGTCGACAACCTTGGGCTCGTCACCCATGCGGAACTTGCCCGGATAGGCGAGGCCTTCCACACCGGCGCCCTTCACGGCGTCACGTACTTCCACCCAGGTGTCAGCAGAGCCCGGAACCGAGCCGCGCACCAGGATCAGGCCGCGCTCGACATCGACACGAACCACTTCGAGGTTCTGCGTCGTCACGCGCTCCTGGCCCAGATGGCCGGCCATCTTCTTGCCCTTGAACACCTTGCCGGGGTCCTGGCGCTGACCGGTCGAACCGTGCGAACGGTGCGAGACGGACACACCGTGCGTCGCGCGCAGACCACCAAAGTTCCAGCGCTTCATCGCACCGGCAAAACCCTTACCGATGGTCAGGGCGGCAACATCCACCATCTGGCCTTCGACAAAGTGGTCAGCCGTGATTTCGGCGCCGGCCTCAATGAGATTGCTCTCGCTGACGCGGAACTCGACCAGCTTGCGCTTCGGCTCGACAGCCGCTTTCGCAAAATGGCCACGGTCGGCCTTCGTCGCACGCTTCACCTTGGCCTTGCCGGCACCCAGTTGAAGCGCAGTGTAACCGTCACGGTCATTCGTGCGCTGGGCAACGACCTGGACACCGTCAAGGTGCAGCACCGTCACCGGAATGTGCGAGCCATCCTCGGCGAAGATACGGGTCATGCCCATCTTCTTCGCGATGACGCCCGTGCGCAGGTTTTGAGCCTGGCTCATTGGCTTAAGCTCCCAGCTTGATCTCGACGTCCACGCCGGCCGACAGGTCGAGCTTCATCAGCGCGTCCACGGTCTGCGGGGTCGGGTCCACGATGTCGAGGACACGCTTGTGCGTGCGGATCTCGAACTGCTCGCGAGATTTCTTGTCGATGTGCGGGGACCGCAGCACCGTGAAACGCTCGATACGCGTGGGCAGCGGGATGGGCCCGCGCACCTGTGCGCCTGTGCGCTTCGCCGTCGAGACGATCTCGCGCGTGGACGTATCCAGCACGCGGTGATCGAACGCCTTGAGGCGGATGCGGATGTTGGTTTGTGCCAT
>NZ_JBQLZR010000197.1:0-2139 GCF_052168375.1 Glycocaulis sp. | reverse complement strand
CGCCGCCAAGGCGGGCGGTAAAGTGCTTTGAGCCGTCAAACTTGCGCAGGCGCTCGGCCAGCGTGCACAGCACATGGTCGCCGGCAGCATGGCCCCAGCTATCGTTGATTTCCTTGAACCGGTTCAGGTCGATGGCCGCAACAGCGGTGCTGTCTGCGTGCTGTCCGGCAAGACGGGCATCCAGACGGGCATAGAAGCTGGTGCGGTTCGGCAGGCCGGTCAGCGGGTCATGCAGGGCGGCGTGACGCAGCTGTTCGTCCGAGGCCTCGCGCATGCGCTTCTCGATGTAGAAGGTCGCAAGGCCCGTCCCGAGGATCAGGATGCCGGCAATCGCAACCGCGACGGCCATCACCATGAAGGCGTCAGAGCTGGCACCCGGCTGATAACCGGCGAGCGGCTGGACCATAAACGCGGCCATGCCGGTGAAGTGCAGAAGCACGATGCCGACAACCAGGGTCAGGGACGGCACCATGCAGCGCCAGCCACCCTGCCAGTTCGGAGTGAGATGCATGGCAGCCGCGCCCAACGCCATCGCCATGGCAATCGCAGCGGCGATGTAGCCAGCATCCCAGGTGACAATGCCATCCACCTTGTAGGCAAACATGCCGGTGAAGTGCATGGCCGAAATGGTCAGGCCCAGAAGTGCGCCACCAAAAAGCGGGGCCAGCTTCAGGTGCCGGTTGGCGGCGACAAGAAAAGCAAGGCCAGAACCGCCAATCGCGATGAGACCGGAGGCTATCGTCAGCCAGGCATCCAGCGTGACGGCCGTGCCGGGCTGGTAGCCGAGCATGGCGATGAAATGGGTGGTCCATATGGCCGACCCGGCGCAGATGGCTGCGAGGAACGCCCAGCCGAGCCGGGCGAGGCCCTCGGCCCGCAAGACCTGTCTGTAAAGACGGATGGTGACCGTGGCGCCAACGACGCACATGATCGCAGCGAGGAGCACGAACCAGAGGTTATGCTCCGTGAAGAGGCATGTGAAAACGCGCATCAGATTTCCCCACCTGTGGCGCTTTGTTGTGCGCCTTGACCACCTAATAGAGTAAACAGGTTAAATTTCCCTGTTCAGGCGTATGCCCGCCTTGCTGGACGTTGCCCGGCGGGCTAGGTCAGGGGCATGAGCGATAGAGTCCTGCGCCTTGAGGGCGTCCACAATTTCCGACGGTTTGGCGCCTATGCACTGGCCGGAGGCGGCCGAGTCCGCGACGGGCTTTACCGGTCCGGGCAGTTCTCGCGGGCCACGCCGGCCGACCTTGAAACCATGGATGGCCTCTCCATCCGGCTGGTGGCGGACCTGCGCCGTCCGCGGGAACGCGAAGCGGAACCCTCCCACTGGCCGCAGCGCGAGGGCGTCACTGTTCTCGCCAGCGACCATGCCGGTTCGGACGAGCCGCCGCATCTGGTCTTCCTGCGCGAAAGTGATCTGTCGCTGGACTCCATTCGCGGCTTCATGACCGAAACCTATCGCCGCCTGCCGTTCGACCCGGGCAATCAGTGGGTGTTTGCCAACGGCCTGCGCCAGCTTGCAGACAGCGAGGCCAATCATGGCTTCATCGTGCATTGTGCAGCCGGCAAGGATCGCACAGGCCTGTTCTGCGCCCTTCTTCTCACCGCGCTTGGCGTCGATGAAGAAGAGGTCCGGCAGGACTATCTGATGACCAACACGGCGGTCGATTTCGACCGTCTGGTTCCGGCTATCGGACGGCGCCTCGAAGAGACGCTCGGCAAGAAAGCAGGCCACGAGGAATTGCGGGCCTTTCTGGGTGTCGAGGCCGGCTATTATGATGCAGCCATGGAGGCCATCGGCGACCAGCGCGCCTACCTTCGTGATGCGCTGGGGCTTGAAGACGCTGTCATCGAACGCCTTCGCGAGAACCTGACCGGGTAACCGACACCATGGCGCGCAACGCCGAACATTACCGGGCCGGCCTTACCCTGGCCTGGCGCGATCCGCTGAGCTGTCTCGCGGCGCTGGAGCGTGCGCCCGGCGTGCTGTTCCTGTCTGGCGGGGATGATAGCCAGCGCGGGCGCTACAGCATCCTTACCGCCTTCCCGCGCGAGACCGTGACAGCGGACGGCCCCGGTGGCCCGCTGGACGCTCTTCGCTCCGCATGCACCCGATACCCCGACGCGTGGATT
>NZ_JBQLZR010000196.1:0-18810 GCF_052168375.1 Glycocaulis sp. | reverse complement strand
CAAGCAATTTAACCTACAACCCTATGAGATAAAATAGAATGTCTATATTTCCAGATAGATTGCCTTATGACGTAAATGGCATCTCAAAGTATAGCTTTGCCAAACACATTACCTCAATCGCAAATGATCTAAACATTGAGCTGAACTTAGAGGAACTATCAACGGAAATTGATCCGGAAATCGTTAACGGATTCCGACATGGTACTCGATGGCTTGACTCCGAATTCGCCAAGAATTTGGGCATTGTGCTCGACGATCCGCTCTTCAACTATCCTCGCAGAGTGTCAACGCAACATGAAATCATGCGAACACTCGCGGACAAAGGAGACACCGAAGCAATAGCTGGACTTCAAGAGCTAGAAGCATCGGAACCCCAAATTAGGAGGCTCATAATCCAGTCTGCGGTTCGGATGTTCGATCTTGCACGACCTCTGCTTGCCTATGAACGAACGCACAAACGGTTGACGAGGCTAGCTAAATTGGGACCGGTGGGTGCGCTGGAAAAAGGCAAGGACTATCCCCCGCACATGAATTTGCCGAACTACGGTTTGAAGCGCCCCGAATTGCCTGAGGGTGCCTTTTTTCCAGAGCACACCGGCATCAGCAATGCGCTTATCGATCAATTCATAAGACTGACGGCGAACGACGCTGTTTGGTTCATGGAGTCTCGAAAAAGAATTGAACGAAAAATGCATAATTGCCGCCGGCGGGCAGAATATCAGCTTCGGAAACGTAAATTCTCAAAGCTACCAAGTAGCAAAAAGCCGACAATGAGTTCAATTTCACACATTTCGACACACAAAGTAATAACTAATAATATCCCGAATGTGCACATGATATCAAAGCACGCGAACGACAATGGTATAGTGACGAAAGCTCCACTGATTAGAAGGCCCTCTCCAGCATCCGGACAAAGACTCTCCAGACCGAGGCTGGACAAAGCTGGAATCCCACCAAAATGGAGAAATTTAACCGACCTGGAAAAGTATCGGGTTATAAGCCAAGCCATTCATCGACAGACATCAGGCATCTCCATTACCGCTGACATTGACGAGAGCTGGATGGCTTCCCGGAGAGCGGCAGGCAAAGATGTCATGAGTGAAGTACAGCAGCGGCTAGCGAAATCACTCCAAAGGGGAATTGGCTCCGGGATCGCTTTCGCTGCGGTCGTTGAAGCTGACGAGGATACCAAGCCTCACCTTCATGGGTTGGTTAATCTTCGCCCCACACCGGAAAACCAACGTCTGGTAAGGGCTGCTCTGCTGAATTTCACAGGGGAGTATGGTCAGGACGGCAGAACACGAGCCCGCAGGGTAAACGTCAAAGCGTTCGACGGGTCATCCCTATGGGTAAACTACCCATTCAAGCGGCACGCGTTGGCGAGGGATACGCTTGGAGTTCATCGCGTCCTTGTCACCAGTCGTCCCGCGGTCCGATTGGGAAAGGCACTGCAAGATCGACTAAGGGCTAATGTATTGAAAACGGCTGCTTGAGCTGAGCGAACCATATCCTTCTTCCCGTTTCCTTCCGGAATGGCCGGAAAGCGGAATCTACAGGCCTTGCCAGGCAGGCTCGCGGGAACAAAAGGGAAGCGATGTGATGTGGGAGCAAGGCGGCTGAGGCGAAGCCGGTCAGAGTGCGGCTCCATATAGCTATATAGATGAGCGCCTTGGAGCGTTCTTCCGGCTTTCACCCGGCTTCGTTCCGGTATTAGATCACTTTCGGAGTGCCTGGCTGGAGAGATAGGCAGAAAGCTGGATAGATAAACGCCTGTCTGGCTCTCCTGATGACTGTGTATGGGGCTGGATGGAGAGGCATTGGGCATAGGCATTTTGCCGCCTCGAATGCCGCTCACCACCGGTATTTGAAAATGCCGCCCATACCCTCGCAGGCACGTGGTGCTTTCCCAATACCCCTTTGATGCTAGGGATCGTGTCTGACGCGATATCCCAAGTGATCGGGACCCTGCGCTCGCTATCGTGATGGTCAGACAGGTTCCAGCAGGTCCGCTGGAACGCTCAACCCAACGATAGAAAGACACAGACATGAACCACCCACCAGCCTCTGTCACGACACCGCCGGCCTCTCTGATCGCGCGATGGCTCACCGAGAACCTCAACACGCTCTCCGGCATGGATGATCTTCAGATCGCCCGCCGCTTCGGCTACGCTAGGCAAGGTACCATCCGGCAATGGAAGAGCGGTATACATCCGGTGCCGCCAGGAGCGATCTTTACCCTCGCCGAGATCACCGGCACGCACCCGGAAGAGCTCTTTCCGCTATGGGCCGCACAACTGCTCCCGCCAGACAGCAAGGAAGGCAAGGCGCTGACTGAACTGGCCGGACGCTGTGTGCGCCCCGAGGCGCACGCGTTGCTCGCCCGAATGAAGCGCGCCGGGATCACGCTCAGCGATATCACTGACGAGCATCTCGACCTCTTGCGCTGGATGACCGCCTCCGGTCATCAGCGTCGCAGCGCACTCGGTGCGCTGGAAGCGGTCTAGCGGTGGTGTAATGGAGCGCTGTCCTGCCCCTCGGAGAAACATGTGATGACCTACAACGCACCCAACCGCATCAAGGGCAAGGGCGGGCCCCGGACTGGAGCTGGCCGTCCACCGGGCGACAAGGAAACCGGTCCTGGCTATGAGCTCGCCATGTGGTTCGACGAGAGGATCGACGACTTCCTGGCCAGCCGGGGCTGGAATGCCAATGATCTGACATCAAGGATGGGCTATCAGAAGCCGAACATCCTCTCCCAATGGCGATCAGGCCGCAGCCGCCTTCCCATCGAGAAGCTCGTTCAGCTATCCGAGCTCTTCAACATCGATCTCGCGCCCCTGCTCCGGATGTGGCTTGAGCAATATGTCGGCACGCATGAGGATGGTCCGGCACTGCTGGGCGTGTTCGACCGGATCGTTACCGAGGAAGAGTTCGAGGTCATCAAGGCCCACCGGGCGTCTAAAGCGAATGGCCCGACCTCCTAGCGCACCTCTCTCACCAGAATGCTCGCCAGTGACCGTATATCGCTTGCTGGCGGGCGTCCCAGGTCCGGTGCTGGTCAGGTAGCCCAAACCCGCCAAGCGCGTCTGGCGACGATAGGGAGCGAATGGCTCACTTGGTGGGTAGCGACACGTAATCGGTGACCACCGACCTCGCCGCATCATGACCCATGCGGATCGTATCCCACTGCATCGAGATAATCGTCCAGCGGCATATCGAGCAGGCTCGCAATCGCGGCATACTCGACGGCATCGAGGCGGCGTTCAAAGCGCTCATACTTCGAGACGAAGGACTGTGGACGGCCCAGGTTCAAGGCGATGTCGGCCTGGGTGACGTTAACCGCCTTACGCTGTTCGATCAGCTTTTGCACCGACCTCTGATAGGCGCTGTCGTGAATAGCACGCACCCTTGGAACTCCCTCTGGACGAATGAGGGCAATTCCACTAATCCCAAAACAGGATTATCCCGAAACGGGTTAGTCGCCGGATTGGTCTCCAAAGCGCCGGCACTTAGAGCTACGAGGGGCAAATGGAAAAAAAGGCATTCACAATTATGGCGGTCGTAGCAGGCCTGCTCGGCCTGACGGTCTGGTATTTCGCCGATGGTCAGTTCATGCTGGCCAAAGGCGCAGTGGCAGAAGCCCTTCGTGATCCGAGCTCGGCGCAGTTTCGAAATCTGCGCCGTCTACCGAGTGGCGGCGTCTGCGGGGAGGTCAACGCCAGGAACGCCTACGGTGCTTATGGAGGCTACAAAGGCTTCTACTACTCCGGGTCCGAATATGGTCCGGGCTACGTCTCGTTTTCGGATAGTGGTGTAGAGCTGTTCCGGCAACAATATCGCCAGCATTGCTCAAGACAGAACACCTGAGCGTGAAACCGCCTTCGCCGTGCTGATGCACGGTGACTGCGCGCCAGGTTAGAAGCAAAACCTGTTTTCTGTTGGTTGGTGAGTCAGCGGGATGCCAAACATCCGCCGGTATGAGGGATGCTCGTACAAAACGTTAGCTATAAGCACTCAACCACGCGTAAAGTGACCCTCCCACTGTGGCGATCACTTATTTGATGTCATGTATGCTCATTCAATAATCGGCGCCCCCTATGGCGAGTGGGAGCCTCTTTCAGACCATTTAAGCTCTGTCGGTCAAAGAGCATCACAATTTGCGTCGGCGTTTGGTGCTGAAACGGCGGCTAGGAGTATGGGCCTGCTGCATGACATCGGGAAATGCTCTGACGCCTATCAGGCCTACATCCGGCAGCCTGTTGAAGACGAGCGCAGCCAGCGCGGGCCGGATCACAGCACGGCAGGCGCTAGGGAGGCCGTCGAAGCGTTTGGCCGGCGTTGGGGCCGTCTGCTCGCCTACGGCATAGCTGGTCACCACAGCGGCCTTATGGACGGAGAAAAGCTGGACGAGCGGCTGGCCAAGATTCTTGAAAACTATGCGTGCTGGAAGGCCCATATAGGCACGCTTCCCGATCTAACAGAGCTCAGCGCGATGCCGGTGGGCCGTATCCCAAACGCGATCGACAAGAGCTTCTCCGCGTCCTTCCTCGTCCGCATGCTCTTTTCCTGTCTGGTGGATGCGGACTTTCTTGAGACTGAACGGTTCTACGCGTTGTCTAGAGGCGAGCCTGCCCCCCGGCGGGGCGGCACATGGGATCAAACCCACCTCAACAAGGTCCGCGAACACTTGGCGGCAATTCGCACCACCGCGACGAGCCTTAACCGCCTGAGGGGCGAAATCCTCGATCACGCCACCGCGAAAGCGGCGCTTGAACCGGGCCTGTTCACGCTGACCGTGCCCACGGGCGGGGGGAAGACGCTGACCTCGCTCAGCTTCGCCGCCGAGCACGCTGTACATCATGAGATGCGCCGCATCATCTACGTCATCCCCTTCACGTCCATCATTGAGCAGACAGCCGACGTCTTCCGCGAAAGAGCCGGGTTGGGCGCGGATGTCTTGGAGCATCACTCCAATTTCGACTGGGACAGCCGTCCACCCGGCTTGGGCAAGGACGCAGAAGCCGAAGGCGCGGACGGTGGCGCCAAGCTGCGCAGAGACGCCGAAAACTGGGACGCGCCTCTGGTCGTAACCACTGCCGTGCAGTTCTTCGAAAGCCTGTTCGCCGCGCGCACTAGCCGCGCGCGCAAGCTTCACAATATTGCGCGCAGTGTGGTCATTCTCGACGAGGTACAGTCCCTGCCCGTCCATCTGCTGCGCCCTTGCCTGGCGGCTATAGACGAGCTGGCAAAGAATTACGGGACCAGCGCGGTACTGTGCACCGCGACCCAGCCCGCCCTACGTGTTCAGGATCGTGCGCTGCGGCCAAAGACGGAGAACGGCCCCGCCGAGGGGCTGAATATTCCCGGCGAGCGCGAGCTAGCGCCTAACCCTAAGGAGCTTTACAGGACACTCAAGCGTGTCACCGTGGAGTGGTCGCGCGAGCCCGTCGAGGACGAGGCGATCGCCGCGCGTTTCGCGCAGCAGGCCCAAATGCTGTGTATCGTGAACAGCCGTGCCCATGCGCGAGAGCTGTTCATGATGCTGCGCGAGCAGGGGCAAGAAGGCGCCGTTCACCTCTCGACCCTGATGTGCGCGCAGCATCGCCGTGCGGTTCTAGACCGCCTTCGAACTGAGCTGAAGGAAGGGCAGTCGGTCCGCCTTGTCTCTACCAGCCTGATCGAGGCTGGGGTGGATATCGACTTTCCTGAGGTATGGCGTGCCGCAACAGGCCTTTCCAGCATCGCGCAGGCGGCGGGCCGCTGCAATCGTGAGGGTCGGATGGCCGGACTGGGCCGTACCGTGGTGTTTGAGGCGGCCGGACGAAAAACGCCGTCTGGAATAGAAGCATTCTACACGGCCGCGCGACCTATTCTGCGGAACGATCAAGAAGACGTACTAGGTCTGGACGCCATCGAAAATTTCTACAAGCAACTGTACTGGCAACAGGGCTTTGAGGCGCTAGACCGGGCTCGCTTAGCGAACGGAGAGGCACTGGCTATCGTTCCAGCTCTGCGGGAAGGTGTGAACAGGGTCAGCTTCCCGTTCAAGACGGTCGCGCAAGCCTTCAATATGATCGACGACGTCATGGCGCCGGTGATTGTGCCGTTCGACAGCCGAGCCGAAAACGCGCTTCATGATTTGCGTCACGCCTCGGTGCCGCCCACCGGTGTGCAGCGCACTCTGCAGCAATACACGGTGCCGGTCCCAGCGACCCGTCGCGCGGTCCTACTAACCGACGGGAAAGCCAAGATGATCCGCCCCGACGACTACGGCGACCGCTTCGTAGTGCTGTGCCAGACCCACCCTGGCGAGCATCCCGAGCTTTATGATGAGCATGTCGGGCTGAGGCTCGATGCGGACCCCACCGCCCGCTCCAGCGAAAGCAATATCTTTGCCTGAGTTCATTTTTGTTGCGCTGCACGGCGTGGTTGCGCAAGGATGTTATACAGCACGTTGGGGAGGAAACGGGCATGACCATACGTCTACACGTCTGGGGCGATTACGCTTGCTTCACGCGTCCCGAAATGAAGGTAGAGCGCGTCAGCTATGACGTGATGACTCCGTCCGCTGCGCGAGGGATTCTGGAGGCCATCCACTGGAAACCTGCGATCCGCTGGCAAGTAGACCGGATTCACGTGCTCAAGCCCGTCAGGTTCCAGTCCATCCGCCGCAATGAGGTCGGTGCCAAGGCAAGCGCGGCCAACGCCGCGAGCGCCATGAAACGCGGCACGACCGAGGGGTTGGTTATAGTGGTAGACGAGAACCGTCAGCAGCGCGCGGCGATGGTGCTAGCGGACGTGGCCTATGTGATCGAGGCGCACTTCACCATGACTGACAAGGCCGGCGACGAGGATACGCCCGCGAAGCATATTTCCATGTTCAACAGGCGCGCCAGCCAGGGCCAGTGCTTTCACCGTCCCTGCCTGGGCACGCGCGAATTTCCCGCGGAGTTCGCCCTGATCCAAGACGGCGACCCGTTGCCCGATGGCGGACTGGCGCCCGATCAGCGCGATGCCGATTTCGGCTGGATGCTGCACGACATCGATTTCGAGGGCGGTCGCAACGAGTCACGATTCTTCCGCGCTGAAATGCGCGACGGCGTGATCGAGGTGCCGGCCTTTCACGCCAAGGAGACGGTGCGGTGAGCATCCTGCAGGCTCTTGACAGCTATTATGGCCGCATCCCCGGGGTGGCACAGCCTGGATGGAGCAATGAAAAGTTCGGATGGTGCATTGTCCTCGCCCTGGATGGAACAGTGGTAGATGTGGAACCGCTGCATGTGTCCGATGGCAAGAAGCGGCGGGTGAAGGGCTATCCAGTGCCGGCGGCCGTTCGGAGGACTGTTGGCATCGCGCCGAACTTCCTGTGGGACAAGACGGCCTATGCGCTGGGCCGCACAGCTGGCGAGGGCAGACGCACCGCAGACGAGCACGCCGCTTTTATGACGACGCATCTTGAAGCCTTGGAAGGTGAGAACGATGAAGGCCTTTCGGCCCTGCGCGCTTTTCTGACCACCTGGACCCCGGAGCGTTTTGATCAGGCACCCTTCACCGAGGACATGCTTGACGCCAACGTGATGTTCCGCCTTGAGGGCGAGCTGCGCTATCTGCACGAACGCCCTGCCGCGAAAACACTGGTCGCGCGACGGGCCGAGGCCGCTGCCGGAGACGACAGCGTGATGTGTCTGATCACGGGCGAGAAGGGTCCGCCCGCGCGGCTGCACCCGACGATCAAGGGGGTGGAGGGCGCTCAAACCGCCGGCGCGGCGCTGGTTTCTTTCAATCTCGACGCCTTTACCTCGCTGGGCAAAGATCAGGGCGAGAACGCGCCCACATCGCAGAGCGCGGCCTTCCGCTATGGCGCGGCCCTCAATCATCTTCTGACCCGCGACGGGCCGAACCGGCTGCGCCGTCCCATCGGCGACGCCACGGTTGTGTTCTGGGCCGACGCCAGCGAAGCCGCAGCGGCTGAGGCGGCGGACAATATCTTCGCGCTGTGGACTGGCGATATCACCGACGAAAATGAAACTGCCGCGATCCGTGATGAACTGAAGAAGATCGCCGCAGGCAGGCAGCTGAAATCCCTGCGTCCCGAGATCGAGGAGGGCACACGGTTTCATGTGCTGGGACTGTCGCCCAATGCCGCGCGCCTGTCCGTGCGCTTTTGGCTGACCGGCGATTTCGAACAATTTGCCACGGCGCTGGCGCGGCATCATGCCGATCTGAGCCTGGAGCCCGAGCCGTTCGGCTGGGGCGGCGCGCCGTCCGTCAACCGCCTGCTAGTGCGCACCACCGCCGCGCAGGGCGACTTCAAGAACATCCCGCACGGCCTAGCCGGGGAAGTTATGCGAGCCGTGCTGACGGGCGGGCGCTATCCGCTGAGCCTATTGTCTGCCGCAATCATGCGCCTGCGCGCGGGCGATAATGCCGCGACCGGCTGGCATGCGGCAGTCATCCGCGCCGTTCTGAACCGCCAACGCCGAACACACGTCCCGGAAGAAAGGGAGATTCCGATGGGCCTCGACAGGAGCCATGACAACACCGGCTATCAGCTCGGGCGGCTGTTCGCCGTCTACGAGATGGCACAGCGCGCGGCGCTGGGCAATGTGAATGCCACCATCCGCGATCGTTATTTCGGTGCGGCATCAGCCACGCCGGCAAGCGTGTTTCCTCTGATTGTGCGTGGCGGCCAGAACCACCTCGCCAAGGTGCGCAAGGAGAAGCCCGGCTGGGCGGCCCTGATCGAACGCGAACTGGAAGAGATAAACGGTCATTTCAAGCCGGGTCCGGGCGGCATCTGGCCGCGGTCGCTGCGACTAGCCGATCAGGGCGAGTTTGCAATCGGATATTACCACCAGCGTGCCACCAAACTAACCAATGAGAAGGGCGATGCGCTCAGTACCGAGGCACTCCCCGAACAAACGGAAGGAGTCGACGCATGAGCAGCCCGGTCACGAACCGCTACGAATTCGTTCTTTATTTCGATGTCTCCAACGGCAATCCCAACGGCGACCCGGACGCGGGCAACATGCCCCGGCTAGACCCCGAAACCAATCAGGGCCTGGTCTCCGACGTCGCGCTGAAACGCAAGGTGCGCAATTACATCGCCATGGCGACAGATCACCGCATCTACATGTCTGAAGGGTCGACGCTTAACCTTCTGCACAAGGAGGCCTGGGCCGCAGTGATGCCGGACATCGCCAAGGAGGACGAGTTCAAGAAACTGCCCAAGGACCAACAGAAGGCCCGCGAGCTGACAGCGTGGATGTGCGCCAATTTCTGGGACATCCGCACCTTCGGCGCGGTGATGAGCACCGGCGTGAACGCCGGCCAGGTACGCGGGCCTGTACAGTTCACTTTCTCCCGGTCTGTGGAGCCGATCCTGCCCTTGGAGATTTCGATTACCCGCATGGCTGAAACCGCCGAAGACACTGGCGGTCGCACCATGGGGCGTAAGCATATCGTGCCCTACGGCCTCTACCGCGCCCACGGCTTCATTTCTGCGCCGCTGGCTAGCCACAAGACCAAAGGCACCGGCTTTTCTGAAGGCGATCTCGAACTGCTCTGGCAGGCGCTGTCGAATATGTTCGACCATGACCGCTCGGCCGCGCGCGGCGAGATGGCAACACGCAAGCTGATCGTGTTTCGCCACGAGAGCGCGCTTGGCAACGCGCAGGCGCAAAGCCTGTTCGATCGGGTGACCACGCACCGAGTGTTCGAGGGCAGCCGCCATCCTGTAGGCCATAGCGCCACGCATAACTGGCCACCCGCGCGGCAATGGAGCGATTACGAGATTCTCATCAACCGCAACGGCATGCCCGCTGGGGTCGAGATCATCGAACGGTGAATGATGCAGGCCTCGGTGTGAGCGAGGCCTGCAATGCCCAAGACTCTATAATAGGGAGTTTCTATCCACGTCACTCAAAAGCGACGACAATTCGCCAGTTATGGTGGCCACCACTCCAGATCAAAGAGACTGATCCCAAGCATTTTCAACCGGATACGACCTCCACGCATCACGACATTGCTCCGAGTGCGAGAAAATGGACCGAGCAGAATCTCAACCGCTCCATAGAAAATATCGATTATAATAGGGAGAAGTCAATGAACCAGCCGGACAGGGATAGCGAATCCATGCTGGTGCCCGTGTCGGCGCTGCAGCATTATCTGTTCTGCCCGCGTCAGTGCGCGCTCATCCATGTGGAACACATCTGGAACGAAGATGCAGCGACCATGCAGGGACGGCTGATGCACGAGCGGGTGGACAGCGGCAGCCCTGGCCGGCGCGCCGGTGTTCGCACAGTACGCGGCCTGACATTGCGCTCGCTTTCGCTTGGGCTGTCTGGCAAGGCCGACGCTGTCGAGTTCCACGGAGAAACGCCCTACCCCGTGGAATACAAGCGCGGCCGCCCGAAAACACACCGCGCAGACGAGGTTCAGCTGTGTGCGCAAGCATTGTGCCTAGAGGAGATGTTCGGCGTGAACGTCCCCGAGGGCGCGCTATTCTACGGACAGACGCGCAAGCGCCTCGTCGTGCAATTTGATGAAGAGCTGTGCGCGCTGGTTCGCGAGACTGCCGTTGCGTGCCGACTTATGTTGGCCGAAGGCCGCACACCGGGGCCTGTCAGGAAGCCGGCTTGCAAGCGCTGCTCGCTGGCGGACGAATGCATGCCAGACAGGCTGGAGAAGCCGCCTGAAGTAACAAGATGGCTGCTCCGCCAGCTCGACAACTAGAGTGGAGACGCTCCCATGCGCAAGCTGCGAAACACGATTTACGTCACCAGTGAAGACGCATGGCTGCGAAAGGACGGCGAAAATCTGGTCGTCGAGGTGGAAGGTAGCGAACGGGGACGGGTGCCTCTGCACGCGATGGAAGGCATTGTGTGCTTCAACCGGGCCGGCGCCTCCCCGGCCCTACTCGCCGCCTGCGCCGGGAAAGCAATTGCGGTCTCCTTCCTGACCCCGAACGGTCGGTTTATTGCACGCATTGAAGGCCCGCGTTCGGGTAATGTCCTTCTCAGACGCAAGCAATACCGGGTAGCGGACAATCCTGCACAGTCTGTGTCTGTCGTACGAAACATCGTGCTGGCCAAAGCGGCCAACCAGCGCGTCGTAGTCCTCCGCGCCTTGCGCGACCACGGCGCCAAACTGCCGGAAGAGGCCAGCGAGTCCCTTGAGTCGGCCGCCCGTAGATTGCTGCGTATCGCGCGGCGGGCCGCCGAGGCTGACGATCTGGATATTCTCCGTGGTTTCGAAGGCGAAGCAGCCAACGTTTATTTCAGTATCTTCGACGTCATGCTTCATAACTCCGACGATGCCTTTCGGTTCAGGGGGCGGTCACGCCGCCCCCCGCTGGACCGTGTAAATGCGCTCCTGTCGTTTCTATACGCGATGCTCGGCCATGACTGCCGTTCTGCGTTGGAGGGCGTCGGCCTCGACCCGCAGGTTGGCTTCCTGCACGCTGACCGGCCGGGGCGGGCCAGTCTCGCACTCGATCTCATGGAGGAGTTGCGCCCGGTTCTGGCCGACCGGCTAGCCCTGACGCTGATCAATCGCGGGCAACTCAAGGCACGCGACTTCTTAATTGACGCGGGTGGTGCGGTCAGCCTAACGGACGACGGCCGCAAGCAGGTTCTGGTCGCCTGGCAAGAACGCAAGAAGCGCGAATTGCGTCATCCCTTTCTCGGCGAGACCGCGCCGATAGGGTTGGTCGCGCATCTGCAGGCCCGGCTTCTGTCGCGCCATCTGCGCGGTGATCTGGACGGCTATCCGGCCTTTGCCTGGAAATGAATGATGCTGATGCTCGTCACCTATGATGTCAGTACCGCCAGTCCGGGCGGCGCAAGACGGCTGCGGCGTGTGGCGCGCGCTTGTCTCGACTATGGTCAGCGAGTTCAAAACTCGGTGTTTGAGTGTGAGGTGGAGCCAGCGCAGTGGGTGGAGCTTCGTGCCCGCCTCATCTCGGAGATCAACGAGAAGGACGACAGCCTGCGCTTTTACAGGCTCGGCGCACAGGGCAATCGCCGGATAGAACACGTCGGAGCCAAGGACGTCCCGGACCTCGACGGACCGCTTCTGTTTTGAGTAGATCGACGGAGCATATCCGTCAGCACACTTCGCGCGAACCTGCATTGGTCCGCTTCCGCGCGGGAGGTTCGCGCGGCTCCCCAGGCCTTATTCTCAAAGCTCTGCCCAGCCATCGCGCCTCACCCAACTTTGAATATGAGCGATTATTGGCGAGGGTTCGCGCAAGCTGCCCAATTTTCATTGAATCACCAATATGATAACTCCGTTACTGTCGCCCCCTTCGCGGGGGCGTGGATCGAAACATGAGCCGGGCTTTGCGCTCCGGGTCACTGAAAGTCGCCCCCTTCGCGGGGGCGTGGATCGAAACAACAGATGAGTATTGGTTGCGCTTTGGTGGCTAGTCGCCCCCTTCGCGGGGGCGTGGATCGAAACATCGAACCAGATGCGAGGAAATAGCCGCCTTGCCGCGTCGCCCCCTTCGCGGGGGCGTGGATCGAAACCACGTGATGGCAGTATCGTTGGCGATCTCGCCATGTCGCCCCCTTCGCGGGGGCGTGGATCGAAACAGGGGTGAACCGCGCCCCGTGCCCGAGACCACAGTCGCCCCCTTCGCGGGGGCGTGGATCGAAACAGAGATCCTGGATCACATCCAGGCAACGCTCTACGTGTCGCCCCCTTCGCGGGGGCGTGGATCGAAACACCTGCTTCGCGCGGTCGTCAAATCCGGTGCGAAGTCGCCCCCTTCGCGGGGGCGTGGATCGAAACTACAGCAACCGGCTCGTCAAGCCGATGACTGGTCGTCGCCCCCTTCGCGGGGGCGTGGATCGAAACGGCATCGACCAGCTGGTTGCGGTCATTGCGGCTGGTCGCCCCCTTCGCGGGGGCGTGGATCGAAACCGACCAGTCGCAATGCGTCGATCGATCAGGACATTGTCGCCCCCTTCGCGGGGGCGTGGATCGAAACCGTTCGTCATGGGAACGCGCGGCCTGCAAGGCTGTCGCCCCCTTCGCGGGGGCGTGGATCGAAACTACCAGTCGCGCCTGGCGCTGGGCGGTTTCCGCTGTCGCCCCCTTCGCGGGGGCGTGGATCGAAACTCGGCCATCGCGACCTGCCCGGCACGTCCACCCAGTCGCCCCCTTCGCGGGGGCGTGGATCGAAACATGTGCGAGTGGATGAGCCGCCTGACCCTTCGCGTCGCCCCCTTCGCGGGGGCGTGGATCGAAACCCTTGTATGGATCGCTCATGCCTTCACCCCCTTGGTCGCCCCCTTCGCGGGGGCGTGGATCGAAACTGTGCTGCTCAGTTCATGTATGAAGAAGCCAAGGGTCGCCCCCTTCGCGGGGGCGTGGATCGAAACCGCTCGAAATTCGATCTCTTGCCCATGGATCACGTCGCCCCCTTCGCGGGGGCGTGGATCGAAACAGACGTTTCGCCGGCGGCATAGCCCCAGTCGAGATGTCGCCCCCTTCGCGGGGGCGTGGATCGAAACGGCAGAGAGTGGACGCCATCGGTCTGGACAGCCGTCGCCCCCTTCGCGGGGGCGTGGATCGAAACGTGTCTTGGGGTTAAAGTCGGAGGCGCGCAGGAGTCGCCCCCTTCGCGGGGGCGTGGATCGAAACGCCATGCGGTGGGCAGGCAAGGGCAATGAGAAGCTGTCGCCCCCTTCGCGGGGGCGTGGATCGAAACACGGTGCAGCGTGACCCGGCCAGGCCCGGCTGGGGTCGCCCCCTTCGCGGGGGCGTGGATCGAAACATGAGGCTGTCGCCAATCGTGTAATCGCGCCGCTGTCGCCCCCTTCGCGGGGGCGTGGATCGAAACCGCATCAGCGTGCGGGGCTGGTTCTGGATCGGCGTCGCCCCCTTCGCGGGGGCGTGGATCGAAACCTTCGCCTGGCTGATCGTCGGCTGGATCATCATGGTCGCCCCCTTCGCGGGGGCGTGGATCGAAACAGCATCGCCCGCGTAGATGTTGCGCGGATTGGCAGGTCGCCCCCTTCGCGGGGCGCGGATCGAAACAGCACCGCGTTGCGGCCACCGAGGCGGGCACGGGGTCGCCCCCCCTCGCGGGTGCGTGGATCGAAACAACGTGGACAAGGAAGGCAAGGTCAACCGCGCCGGTCGCCCCCTTCGCGGGGGCGTGGATCGAAACCTTTGCAATTATGACTTTTCAACCGAGGACTCCGCTCACCCCCTTGCCGGGGGTGAATCGAAACGAGGCACAGGCGTGGGTTATTCTGCAGGGCTCCCCGCAATAATCAGACTCTCCCACCTAGCTCGGCTTCCAGCACCCGATAAAGCGTCGCTCGCGAGACGCCGAGCTGCCTAGCGATCTGCGGCATGGAGTGGTTGCCAGCTTGTTTGAGAGCACGGGCCATTTCGATCTGGTCTGGTGTCAGTGCCGCTGGACGCCCTAGCCTCCTGCCTCGGGACTTTGCTGCCTGCAGTCCGGCCTTGGTCCTCTCACGGATCATTTCGCGCTCGAACTCGGCCAGCGCACCGAAGACGTGGAAGACAAGCTTGCCGCCAGGCGATGTAGTATCAATGCCCTCGGTGAGCGAGACAAAGCCGATGCTCTTCTCCTGGAGCCCCTCCACGGTTTCGATGAGCTGGCGGAGCGACCTCGCCAGCCGGTCCAGCTTCCACACGACCAGCACATCTCCGGCCCGTAGATAATCTATCGCCGCCTTCAGCTCAGGCCGATCCCGCTGCGCTCCGGATGCCTTCTCCTCGAATATCCGCTCGCAGCCGTGCGCTTGCAGGGCGTCGATCTGCAGATGGGTCTCCTGATCGCGGGTGCTGACCCGTGCGTACCCTACTCGCAATGCTCTCTCCGTCGCAAAAACCTATCGCGACAGTATCGAGACCTCGGGGTTTTTCAAGATGGCTTTTGAGACGGAATATGTTGCCAAGCAGTGGTCTTGAAGTGCCCAGCCGGAGCTGTCTCAGAAACCTGCGTTTTTGACATTGGTTGGAGAATGAAGGGCGACGTTGACGGGGTCGTGGCCGACATAGGCGTAGAGATTGAGATCGGCTCAGAGAGACCTATCGGTTTGCCTGATCCGGAAGATCAACGACCGGGTGAACGGCCGATACGTCATTTATCGGACAGATTTCGGATAAACGGCCCATTACAACGACCGCGCAGTCGTAGGACATGTAAGAAACATACTAATGGGCTTCCAACGCCCCTTCCTTACGCATCCTTTTCCGGTTCCGTGCCTAGCGAACCCGCTAGCTGCAGGATATGCCGGCGAACCTTTGGGTCTTCAATGCGGTTGAAGGCCTGAGCGAGTTGGACTCCTTCCCGGCTCCCAATGAAGGTGGAGATCGCCTCTGACTCCTCATCAGTGCGATGCGAAGGGTCAACCGCCGGATCAAAATCCTCGTAGAAATAGCCAATTGGAACCTCCAGCGCGCGCGCGAGGTCATACAACCGCCCTGCGCCAATGCGGTTTGCCCCATTTTCATATTTTTGTAGTTGCTGGAACGTAACCCCGAGCTTTTCTGCCAGCGCCTGCTGGGAAATCTGCATCACCCTGCGGCGCAGCCTGATACGAATGCCGACATACCGGTCAACAAGGTTGGGGGATCGTGGGCTACTTTTGCCTGTCATGATTTGTGTCTCCGACCCTATACTTTTTCACGATCACCGTTTTCGATCACCGGATCACAGGAAGCCAACTCTCCCGTTTGCCGGTGTCTGACAATAATCTGATACCTTGATGCCTTCATGATCTCGCAGGCATCATTGAGCACTACACTTCTACGCTCTGGGTCGCCGAACCTTACCTCATAATCATCCGACTGTGGGAACACCGCCAGTCCCGGCCAGGTCGTGCCGCCAAGCTCAAACTCATGAAATTCCCAATCATCATCGGCGAGCGCGAAGATAAAGCGGGTGGGATAGGTTGCCTGGAAGTCGCCAGCCCCTGCACCGATATATACCTTGTGTGCGTCCTGCGCGGCACCCGCAACGACCTCTTTATAAGGAAAGACTCGCACCAAAATGTGCAAAACATTTGGGCCGTTATGTCCCGCGCCTGTGAAAACCGCGGTATCGCTTTTAGCCGTCATTTTCTATCCCTTGCCTATTCAGGTTCGAAACTGTTTCTGGAGTGTCAGGACGCGCCCAAAAACTTACAAAATCAGGCCGCGCATAACCTGCCTCTTCCAGCTCTGTGCGTATGGCTATCGCCTGATCACCTTCTCCTGCCAGCCAGTAAACCCGCGACACCAGATCGCGCGTCCGCAGGTCGCGCACTGATACGGTATCGTCAACCTGCGCCAGCGCATCACGCAAAACCCGAGGCGCCTCCGGTCTGCCAAGCGCCATTAATGCGTCATAGCGAAGAAGATGTGCCTTGAGTGCGAGCATATGCGCATTGGCGCGGCCCGGCTCCATCTCGCGTGTCAGACCAGCAAGCGCATCGGCTGCGCTGACGGCCGCGTCTTCGTAAGCGCCGGCTGCGAGTGCGACCTGACCGGAAAGTATGTCAAAGCTCGCATTTTCGAGCACACGCCCGTCATTGCTACCTTGCGGGTCCCGGCTTACCCGTAGCCGCCGCGCCCTGTCGATAAGCAGTTGTGCGCGGATAAGCGAGCCTTCGAACAATGCGACTTCCGCACGGTCACGTTCAACAGTCAGCCGCAGCCGAAGATAGCGCGCATTTTCCGGGTCCAAAACGGCGAGGCGCTCTAGGGAGTTGGAAGCTTCGTCAAGAGCTCGCAACGCAGACGCAATTTCGCCAGCATCCACCCGCAGAACGGCCTCGGCATGGTTTGCATTGGCCAACCTGAACATCGTCAGATGGTTTCCAGGATCGTCTCTCAACTGGTCGGCGAAGGTCTGTGCCTCGCGCGCGCGCAGATCTGCGGCCTGCGCCAACTGGCCGTTGGCTCTATGTGCATCTGCAGCCCAGCCCAATGCGTTGGCAAGTTCGCCAGTATATTCGCCATACTCGCGCTGGAGCGCCTCAAATCCGGCGATTGCCAATTGAAGAGACTCGAGGGCTTCTTCTGGCTCGCCGCCTTCGACGGCCATAGCGGCTGAGCTAAGATGGGCGCTCGCCATGCGCTGACGGGCGTCACGGTCTCCGGGCGCGAGCGCTAGAAGGGCATCTGCATATTCCCGACTTGCATCCAGCCAGGAACGCGCGCGCTCGATATCACCGGCGCGATAGGCGGCAATGCCCGCAGACGAGGTCAGCTCGGCCAGCGCCAGCATGCCATCTATAGTTGGCGAGCCTTCATCCCATTCATCGCCCAGCGCCATTGCCGTTGAATAGGCGTGCATCGCGCCAGAGGGATCACCGGACAGGTCACGCGCTTCGGCAAGCCAGGTCAGAAGCCGTATACGCCGGGCCCGATCCTCATCAGTAGCCGCGCCAGGTATGCCGCGAGCCAGGATGGCCTCGCCGGCTGCGATCATGACACCTTGGCGGGCACTTGCCTGCAGCGACCCGGCGATCTCGATCAGCTGCATGTCAGCAAACCGGACCGCTTCAGCCTCCGCGGCACGGCTGCGGTCCAGCTCATTGCCAAGCTGAACACTGAAACCCCCTAGAGCAAGGCTGATAGCAATGGTCGCGGTCAATGCGATGACGGACGTCCGAAGAAAAAGCGAGCGCCGCGTCTGGGGTTTGCTAGTGCCTGCCATTTTGAGGAGCCTGGCGCCCACCGCTTCGATATCAACAGACTCGTGGCCAGGATATAGCGACCCCGCAAGAACCGGCGGCGGCAGCGAGACCAGAAGCCCGTCCGGCCCGCGGTCACAAGCAAGAACGGGGGGCAAGGGCGGTCCATTGCCTGCATCGGGCTCTGGTCGGAGTTCCACACGCAGCAGGCGTTCACGGGGCGCAATGGCCAGAAAAGCGGCAACCGCGCGGCTCACCTCGATATCCTCAACCGTGGCGTCGGAATAGCACACGACCAGCCAGCCGGGCTCGGGATCGGTGTGTGCGTTCCAACCCACGACGACCGGGCCACCCTGGCGCATCAGCCATGCGGCAAGACCCCAGACACGCGCGCGGTCATTCTCAGAGCAGATGAGCGCGATGGCGGGCGTATCACTCATGACGCGCCCTTCCATTGAGATGGCCAGGAGGCAGATACTGGTCAGGCGCCCCGCTTTGCGAAACGCTGGTCAGCAAATCTTCTGCCATACCGGTAATATGCGCAGCCAATGCGGCGCGTTGTTCCGCCGACAGTGGCGCTGCGGCATAGAGCAGCTCCGCATAGGCAATGTCGAGCTCGCGTATCGAGCCCGGGTCAATCGGAACAAACGAGGTAATCGGCACGCTCAGAATGCGCGCGATCTCCACCGCTTCGGGAAAGCTTGGATCAGCGCCATCATAAATCTGCATGAGACGGGCTAGCCCCAGAAACTCGATCAGCTCCCCTTCTGCCGATAGCCCGCGATGCGACACGATAAGCTGAACGTTCGCCCCGAAACTGGGCAACGAAAATTTTCTGGTTGCGTCGCCGCCCTGTCCGGCCAAGTTCCCAACCCGGTCTGCTGCCCCATGAAAATCAATCAATTGTAGCAAATTGCCTTTCACGCAACCCTCGAATACAATTTTACACTCATTGCGTGCATTGAAATGCAAAACACGCAAAAGGTAAAGTCGGCTAGGTGACCAGGAGTTGCACCGGTCCAGCGCCAGGCCTCTGCGTTCGCTACCTTGTCCATCGGCGGTTGACTCGCCGGAAAAACAAGTGGGGATGCCCGCGGGTAGTGTCTCAGTTTGAAATTTCAGCACTACACTTTTTGTAGGGGCCACGCTT
>NZ_JBQLZR010000195.1:0-5863 GCF_052168375.1 Glycocaulis sp. | reverse complement strand
CATGATCATCTGGCGGCCTTCGAGCTTGGGCTCGAACTCCACCTTGGCGATGTCACCGAAATCCGCCTTGACCCGGTCGAAAATGACCATGCCGCGATCCTGGTGCGCCATTTCACGGCCACGGAAGCGCAAGGTGATCTTGACCTTGTCGCCGTCCTCGAAGAAGCGCCGCATCGATTTGGTTTTCACCTCATAATCGTGCGTGTCGATGTTCGGACGCATTTTTATCTCTTTGATATCCTGCGTCTTCTGCTTCTTGCGAGCTTCGGCCTTCTTCTTCTGCTCCTGGTATTTCAGCTTGCCGAAATCGGCGAGCTTGCAGACTGGCGGATTGCCATTGGGAGAGACCTCGATCAGGTCAAGCCCGGCCTCGGCAGCTGCTTCCAGCGCGGCCTCGATGGGCATCTCACCTTGCTTCTCGCCATTCTCGTCAATCAGAAGCACCCGCGGAACGCGGATTTCTCCATTGATGCGCGGCCCATCCTTCTTGGCAGGCGGCGCGGCGTGCGGACGTCGTGCTATGCGTCTTCTCCTGTCACAGCACCGGGCTGGGGAGGCTGAAAACGCTCCCGCGGCCGGCAAACATAAGGCGTAGTCGTGTCAACGCGCATATACGCGCTTTCGATGCAAGCGCATATCGTGAGATGACCGGTAAAATCAAGACATTCAGGCCGCTTCCGGGTTGCGGGCGAACCCGCCGGCCACGCGCATGGACTGCACGGCCTCGGCAACCGAAATCTGCGCAAGTGTCGGAGCATGCATGAGAATCACGCTTTCCGGACCACGCGGCGAAGCCATGTGTGGCGCTTCAGCACCAGGATGAAACATTACAGCGGGCGATCCGGAAGCCACCAGCAGGTGCAACAGATCGACATCCTCGCCAAAGGCAAAGCTGGCCTTGCGGCCGAGGCCTGCAAGCTGAACGAGGTTTGCCCGGCCCGTGAGATCGCGCGCGCCCGGCGTGACATGGGCAATGTAGCGGCCGATCTCGCGAGTGGAGGGTCCGCCGACGATCACCGGCTCAACACCCTGTTCCTTCAAGGCGTGCGCCAGCGAGGCCCAGCGCTCCTTGGGCCAGCGAAAGGCGGGCTGGAACTCGTCACCCGCCGGGGCAAAGAGCGCATAGCGGCCCTGCAGCCCGAAATAGGCCGGCTCCAGTGTGCGCGATCGCTTGGCGACAAAATCGACCCAGTCGAGCGAGGGCGGCGGGGCCTCACCCAGATGATAGCCGGTGCGGCCGATACCGGCCTCGCCCAGATGTTCGGCAATCTGCTCGGACGGGTGGCCGGCGCTGCGCGGGTCGGGGGCCAGATCGATCCAGCGCCCGCGCGACAGGCGCATTGCGCCCTTGAGCTTGCGGGCGGCATCGGAGGCGCAGAGATCGTAGACGAAGTCGAATTTGGAGGCCCGGGCCATCTTTACCCGCTCGAATAAGCCGCGATTGGCCGTTTCGTGAAGACTTGTCTCGACCGCGTTGAAATACGGGCAGTATTTGACGAGACCCTCAAACTCCGGCGTCGTCAGGAAGGTGATGCGCGCCTTGCGGTGATGATCGCGCAAGGCCCGCGCAGCCGCCATCATGCGCACAGTGGCGCGCAGATCGCCTTCATGGACGACCAGTACCTGTTCCTTGGGCGGCTCGGTCTCGTTCATGCCTGTCAGTCTAGAAGCTCTGCATATACCCGCAAGGTCGCTGCCTGCAGCGCCTCTCGTGAATAATGGCCGATAACACGTTGACGCGCCAATTGCCCGCGCAATTTTCGTGCCGGGGGGTCAAGCGTCAAAGCGGTATGCAGGCGCCGGGCTAGATCGCTCGCGTTTCCCGGCTCGAAAAGCCAGCCGGTCTCGCTGCCTGACAAGATCTCCAGCGGTCCGCCATGGGCCGCTGCAATGACAAGGCGCTCCATCGCCATGGCTTCTGCCAGCGTGCGGCCAAAGGCTTCCGGATCGGTCGAAGGGTTGATCACGACATCGGCCACGAGATAGGCGCTGCCCATGTCGGTGACATGACCTGCGAGCACAAGGGCAACACCTTTTTGGGCCGCCAGCGCGCGCAACTCTTCGACATAGCCGTCACGGCCCTGTGCATCCCCGGCGCAGACAAGGACCGGCTGCCCGCTGCCCTGCATGGCGCTCAGTAGCGCAACAGCCTCGATGGCAAGGCGCTGGCCCTTCCAGGCTGTCAGCCGGGCGGGCAGGAGAATGACAGGCGCATCACGCCCGTCCAGCCAGGCCGCCCGCAGGCCCTGAACCCGCAGCGGATCGCACAGCGCAGGGTCGAAGGTAGAAAAATCCACGCCGCGCGGAATGACATGCAGGTGGGACAGGTCTGCCCGGCGCGCCGCGAGGACCGGTCCATGCTCGGCGCGGACATGCTCTGCAATGAAGTGGGAATTGGCGATGACCGCATCGCCGCGTGCCATGACGGAGTTGTAAAACCGCTTGGGCACCGATTTCGCATTATAGGTGCCGTGATAGGTCGTCACGAACGGTATGTGCGTTTGCCGCGCAGCCAGAAAGCCGCTCCAGGCCGGTGCGCGCGAGCGGGCATGGATGATGTCGATCTGGCGGGCTTTCACCAGTTCGGCGAGGCGGCGCGCATTGGCGTGCATGGCAAGCGGGTTCTTGGTCTTCATGTCCAGCCGGACAAGCTCTGCGCCAACGGCATCAAGCTCGCCTTCCAGCCGTCCACCAAGGCTTGCCACGAGCGCCTGGCCGCCCGCCTGCACGACCGCTTCGGCCACGTCGATCGTGGTGCGTTCGGCTCCGCCCGCATCGAGCTCAGGAACAAGCTGGAGGATTTTCATGGGTCAGAGCGGTTCCGGACGGTAGTCAGGCAGGTTGGGGATACAGGCTGGCAGTTGAATGCGCGGGCCTCACTCTTAAAGATGGGCGGTCACAGGGGCAAACGCCATCACGCACACAAAGGTTCGACCATGGTCCAGTTTCTAGGCACCGCCGACAATCATCGGATTGCCTACAACCAGCATGCCGGCAAGGGTCCTCACCTGGTTTGGCTGGGCGGATTGCGCTCCGACATGGAGGGTACGAAGGCGCTTGCACTTGATGCGTGGGCCAGGGAACAGGCGCGCGCCTTCACCCGCTTCGACTATTTCGCCCATGGCCAGTCTGACGGTGACTGGCGTGACGCGCGCGTCGGACGCTGGCGCCGTGATGCGCTGGCCGTGCTCGATCAGCTGACCGAAGGCCCGGTGATCCTTGTCGGTTCCTCCATGGGTGCATGGACGGCCCTTCTGGCAGCTCTGGCGCGGCCTGAACGCGTTGCCGGGCTGGTCCTCATCGCACCGGCGCCTGACTTTACCGAAGCCCTGATGTGGCAAGGGTTCAGCGAGGCTGTTCGCGCGGAGATCCTGAACCGGGGCGAATGGGCTCAGCCTTCGGAGTATGGCGAACCTCTCATCATCACGCGCGGCCTGATCGAGGAAGCGCGCCAATGGCTCCTGCTGGACGGGCCGATCCGGGTTGATGGTCCAGTGCGGGTCTTGCAAGGCATGGCCGATCCGGATGTGCCCTGGCAGCACGCCGTGCGGGTATGCGAGGCGCTGACTTCGGATGATGTCAGCCTGCACCTCACCAAGACCGGCGACCACCGCCTGTCCACGCCAGACGATATCGCGCGGCTCATCAGCTGCGTCGAAGCCTTGTGCAATCAGATGGAGAAAACCGCCTAGAAGCGGAAGGCGGATTCAAAGCGCAGCTGAGGCGTGCGCGTATCCGGCTCTTCACCGAAAATATCTTCTTCCGGGGCGGTAAAGCGGAATTCGCCGCCAATGCGCACCCGGTCGGTCAGGGCGAAGTAGGCGCCCGCGCTGACATCTTCCAGCTCGAAGGCCTGTCCGCGCATGCGCTGGGAAATGCCCAGCGAAATGCCCCAGCGTTCACCGGCAGAGAAGCGGAACTGCTCAGCCTGCTCACCCCAGACAGAGGCCATGCGCCCTGCAGGCGCCATGGTGAAACGGCGCTGCCAGGCGGTAGCCGATGCGGTGGGTGTATCGGGAACCGACAGAAGCTCACTTCTGCGGCGGTCGGCACCGGCCTGTTCGATTTCGGTCTGGGCAGCCTCGGCCTGCTCGGCGAGGTCCTCAAGGCGTTCCAGCGAGGTCAGGCCGGAAAACGCATTGCCGCGCAGGTTGAATGCACCCGCCTCATCACCATCCACAGCCCATGCGGACGGCGCGGTGGCAAGCGCCATCGCGACCGGCAAGGCTGTCAGGACTGGGAACGCAAGGCGCATGTCAAACTCCGATACCTCGCATCAGGATATAAGCCAGCAACGCAGAGGCCGAAATAGGGTTGCGCCCGAAACCCTGCGAATCCGTTACAAGCGTGTCAAAAGCGCAACCCTGCCTCGATAAAGGCCCGGGTATCGGAGTCGCTCTCGCGGCGCGGACCGCCCGCGCCCGGCGCGGCAAAGTCGGCTTCACTATGCGAAACGCCCGCGCCGATGATGAAGCCAGGCTCGAAATATCGGGACACTCCGGCCTGAATGGTCTCGCTGCGGGCGTCGGCCAGACCCGCGCGGGCGCGCGATGCCTCAATGCTGAAAAGCCAGTCGCCACGCTCATAGGCCAGGCTCACAGACTCGGCGCGGTAGCGGCTATCCGGCGCCCCATCATTGCTGACCAGCGCGCTGAAGCCTGCACTCCACGGCCCCTGAACCCGGACGATGCGGGCCGAGACGGCCCACGGATCTTCGTAAAAGCCGTTCCCGGCATTTGCCGCCTGACCATGCGCAAGGCCAAGGCCCGCCGTCCAGCGCACGCCAGACGCTCGGAAGCGGTGGTCGAAGGAGAGGCCAAGCTCTGCCACATCACCCACATCGGCGCCGGCAAAGAGACCGGGCACGCCCTGGGGCCGGCAATAGCTGGCACCGCAGATATTGGCATCGGGGGTGTAGGACGCCGCCAGCCGGAAACCGGCAAGACGCACGCTGCGCACGACAATCTTCGGCGCGTATCCGGAAAGGGTGTTGGTGGTCGAAGCGAGGTTCAGGCCCGATGCGTCAACGCGCGGACCATCGGCGCGCATCAGCCAGAAAGCGCCTGGCAGGTCTTCAGTTTCGAGACTGGCTGCGCCAGGGCCATATCCGCCGCGTACTTCGGCAAAGCCTCCACGCCAGTAGAGGTAGGCTGTCTCTATGGCCAAGGCTGGATCATCGCCCTCGACCCCCGGACCGGCAACAAAGCCGGTAAACGCGCCTGCGGGAACGAGCCCCCCGGCTGACGGGCATCCCGCCAGTGCGGGCGGGCAATTGCCGACAGACCGGGCAAAGCCTGCACTTCCGGCATCACGGCGCAGCACCAGACCGCCAACAAAGCCTATACGGTCGAGATTGTCGAAAGTGTGCTGGGTATTGAGGCCGAAGCGCACCTCGCCGAGCAGGCCGGCCCGGCCGCTCGAATCACCCGGCGCGAAAAGCAGGTCAGCGCCGAAAGTCAGCTCGGTTTCGAGGCTGTCGCCATAGCGGAGCGCCTGGGCCTGAGTGCTCGAGGTGAAAAGGGCGAGGGGGGAAATAGGCGCGGCCGCGAGAATAATGAAGGCCAGCCGGTAAGCGCGAAGCGCTGTCATGGGTGTCCTTCTCTCGCGGCCTCGCCGTGGCGCCCCCGCTTTCCCCCGGACGCGCAGACGCCAGAAGACATGGGCGTCGCCGGGTGGTCAACCCGCTCTGCCCGCGCCCAAGGGGCAAGAGGGTTAAACTGTCACAAGACTGCAACGGTTCGAGACGCGGCCGGGAGCATCTGAGCATTGCGGTCAGGCGGCGTTACAGGGACTGGCCACGGCGCGGGCGCATGCTATAGAAGCATGTCACGGGTTGCGCCGGTCACGGCTCTGGTCTTTTGTG
>NZ_JBQLZR010000194.1:0-6706 GCF_052168375.1 Glycocaulis sp. | reverse complement strand
GTCCATAGGGCGATCAGACGCTCTGCCGCCTCGCTGGCCGGCAGGCTGCCGTCTGCCACATCGTCTTCCAGGCCGGGCAGGGCACTACGCACTTCGGCATCCTCGCGGAAACGTTCCAGTACCATTGCCTCCACCATGGCACGCATCCAGCCGACTTGCTGGTGACGACGGCGTAACTCCAGCGACCCGGCGGCGATCATCGCCGAGCGATGGGCCAGAATGGTTTCCCACAATGTCTCGATGCCGCTGCCTTCCAGTCCTGACCCTGTCAGCACCTTGGGCTGCCAGTGAGGGTTGGTCGGCGCGAACAGATGCAAGGCCGCTTCAAGGTCGCGCGCTGCACGCTTCGCACGGCTGGCATTCTCGCCGTCCGCCTTGTTCACGAACAGGATTTCGGTGTGTTCCAGAAGGCCCTTCTTGATCCCTTGCAGCTCATCGCCGGCGCCGGGCAGCATGAGGGCGACGAAAACGTCCACCATGCCGGCGATCTCGGTTTCGGACTGGCCAACGCCGACCGTCTCGATGATCACCACATCAAAGCCTGCCGCTTCGCACAGAAGCAGGCTTTCTCGCGTCTTGCGCGTCACCCCACCCAGTGTTCCGGCAGACGGGGAGGGGCGGATGAAGGCGTTTGTATCGATGGCCAGCGCGCCCATGCGCGTCTTGTCACCGAGTATCGAGCCCTTGGTGCGTGTAGAGGATGGATCGACCGCCAGCACGGCAACCTTCTTGCCCTGACGGGTCAGAAACGTGCCGAACGCCTCGATCAGGGTTGATTTGCCAACGCCAGGAACCCCGGTCAGGCCGATCCGCACCGAGCCTCCGGTATGGTCCATCACCTCGGTTAGCAGGGCGCGGGCCTCGGCCTGATGATCGGCGCGGGTCGATTCTGCGCGCGTGATGGCTCGCGCCAGCGCGGCACGGTCTCCGGACAGAAGGCGTTCGGCAAGCTCGGTCATGGCTTCACGCATACCCCTTTTGCGAGGCTTGGCAAGGCAGCGGCACTGACACGCTTTGTCAGTTGGCACGCGGGCGGGCGGGGCGCAGGCTGAAGTCCGGTCATCAAAGGAGAAACCCCATGCTCGTCCTTGTCGCCGCCAGCCTGGCCTTCACGCCGGTTCAGGAACTGAACGAGGTGGATCTTCACATCTATTGCCACGCGCAGGCCGGCATCATGACGCAGTATCTGGCCGACACGCAGTTTGCCGAGACAGTGATGATCGAGGCGGCTGAGTGGCTGGATCGGGCCGTAACGGAAGGCCGCACCACACGCGAGCACATCATGTCGGTCCAGGATGCCCTCTTCCCGGTCAATCAGGAATTGATTCTGGCTGATGATGTGGCGGCGCTCGAAGAACGCTTCGCGCCGTGCGAGGAAGCCTTCGGGGAGTAGGGGAAGGCCCAACAGCGTCGTTCCCGCGCAGGCGGGAACCCAGAGCCGCTTGGCACTGCCTTCGCTCTACGTTCTCTGGATCCCCGCCTGCGCGGGGATGACGAGCTAGTGGGAGTGGGGCAAACAATAAAAACCCCGCCGTCTCCGGCGGGGTTTTCGGTATCCGGATGGGCCGTAAGGCCTAGCCTTTCATCTGGGCGGCGAAGCGCTCGCCCAGCTTGTCGAGGAAGCCCTCGGTGGAGAGCCAGCCCTGCTGGTCGCCGACCAGAAGCGCCAGATCCTTGGTCATGTAGCCGCTTTCAACCGTCTTGGTGACGGTATCTTCCAGCGACTGGGCAAAGTCGATGACGGCCTGGTTGCCGTCCATCTTGCCACGGTGATAGAGGCCGCGCGTCCAGGCGAAGATCGAGGCGATGGAGTTCGTGGACGTCTGCTCGCCGCGCTGATGCTGGCGATAGTGACGGGTCACCGTGCCGTGGGCGGCTTCGGCTTCCACTGTCTTGCCGTCCGGCGTCATCAGCACCGAGGTCATCAGGCCCAGTGAGCCAAAGCCCTGAGCCACCGTGTCCGACTGCACGTCACCATCATAGTTCTTGCACGCCCAGACATAGCCGCCGGACCATTTCATGGCCGCCGCAACCATGTCGTCGATCAGGCGGTGCTCGTAAGTGATTTTCCTGGCGTCGAAATCCGCCTTGAATTCGGCCTGGTAGACCTCTTCGAAGATGTCCTTGAAGCGCCCGTCATAGGCTTTCATGATCGTGTTCTTGGTGGACAGATAGACCGGCCAGCCACGATCGAGGCCATAGCGCAGGCAGGCGCGCGCAAAGTCACGGATCGACTCGTCGAGATTGTACATGCCCATCGCGACACCGCCGCCCGGGAAGTTGAAGATCTCGTGGGTGACCGGTGCGCCGCCATCATCCGGCGTGAAGGTCATGGTCAGCTTGCCGGGGCCCTTCACCACCATGTCGGTGGCGCGGTACTGGTCGCCGAAAGCGTGCCGGCCGATCACGATCGGCTTGGTCCAGCCCGGAACGAGCCGGGGCACGTTCTTGATCACGATCGGCTCGCGGAACACGACACCGCCAAGGATGTTGCGGATCGTGCCGTTGGGCGAGCGCCACATCTTCTTCAGGCCGAACTCCTCCACGCGGGCCTCGTCCGGGGTGATCGTGGCGCATTTCACGCCGACACCGTAGTGCTTGATCGCCTCGGCGGCCTCGACCGTGATCTGGTCATCGGTCTCGTCGCGCTTCTGGATGGAGAGGTCGTAGTATTTCAGATCAATGTCGAGATAGGGCAGGATCAGCTTCTGCTTGATGAGGTCCCAGATGATCCGGGTCATCTCATCGCCATCAAGTTCAACGACGGGGGTATCGACTTTGATCTTTGCCATGTGCGGTGTGCTCTTCTCTTGAGGGCGCGCGAAATGACGCGCTAGAGGTGGGCCTAACGGTTCGGGCGGTCATCTAGCACCGCGCATGCGTTTAAGAAAGGGCAGGTATGTCATCGAGTGACGGCGCGCATGCGCCTGGCCGAGTGGCCGGGCCTGCCTTTGTGCTGATCAATCCGCAAATGGGCGAGAATATTGGCGCGGCCATGCGCGTCATGGCGAATTTCGGCCTGGACGATCTGCGCGTCTTTGCGCCGCGCGATGGTTGGCCGAATGAACGCGCCGAGGCGATGAGCGCAGGTTCGCCGCTCTATGCCAGCGCCCGCGTGACCGACGACCTTGAGCAGGCGCTGGAGGGTTGCACGGTTCTCTACGCGACCACGGCTCGCCCCCGCGGGATGGTGAAACCTGTCATGACTGCGCGCGAAGCCATGTCCGAAGCGCGCGGTCTGATCGAGGCAGGGCAGCGCCCGGGCTTCCTCTTTGGCGCAGAAAAGTCCGGCCTTCCCAATGAGCTTGTCGCCCGTTCGCGCGCCATTCTGACCCTTCCGGTCAATCCGCAATTCGCCTCGCTCAACCTGTCGATGGCGGTGGGTGTGCTCGCCCATGAATGGCGGGCAGGTGATCCGGCGCCCGAAGAGTTCAAGCCGCTCGAGGAGCCCGCTGATGCGGTTCAGCTCGTGCGCATGTATGAGCATTTCGAGGATGAGCTGGAGCGGGCAGGCTTTTTCTTCCCGCCCGAGAAAAAGCCACTGATGACGCAGAACCTGCGCAACATTTTCGCGCGTGCCGGCCTGACAGAGCAGGAAGTGCGTACGTTTCGCGGGGCGATCAAGGCGCTGACCATCGGGCGCGGCAAGGCCCGCATTGCCCGCGACTGAAGCCCGGAAAGTCTAACCGTTGAAGGCTTGCCCCAGCAGGGTCTGCAGCGCCCGTGCGTCGAGGCGTTCCGGATTGCTGTCGGAGGCGTAGGAGAAGCCTTCCGGTGCGCGCGCGCCGAGGTCCAGCCATTCTTCCATCAGCGAGGCGCGCATGGCCGGAACGATCACATACCGGTCCTCAAGCTCCACGGTGGAGCGCGCATCGTCTTCAGGCACCATGACTTCATGCAGCTTCTCGCCCGGACGGATCCCGACAATCTTGTGCGGCAGGCCAGGCGCGAGCGTACGGGCGAGATCCGTTGTACGCATGGAAGGAATTTTTGGTACGAAGATTTCGCCGCCCTTGGCCATGGCGAGGGAGGAGAGCACGAAATTGACGCCTTGCGTCAGCGTGATCCAGAAGCGCGTCATGCGCTCGTCGGTAATCGGCAAATGGTCGGTGCCTTCAGCGATCAGGCGATTGAAGAACGGCACCACTGAGCCCCGCGAGCCCACGACATTGCCGTAGCGAACGACCGAGAATATCGGGCCGTCCTCGCCGCCCATATTCTGGGCTGCGCTGAAAATCTTGTCCGATGCGAGTTTGGAAGCGCCATAGAGATTGATCGGGTTGGCGGCCTTGTCTGTAGACAGTGCACACACATGCTTCACGCCGCGCTTGATCGCGGCGCGCACCACATTCTCTGCCCCGAACACATTGGTGCGGATGCATTCAAACGGGTTGTACTCGGCAATCGGCACGTGTTTCAGCGCGGCAGCATGAATGACGACATCCACACCGCGCATCGCCATGTCGAGCCTTCCCTCATCGCGCACATCCCCGATGAAGTAGCGCATGAAGGGGTGTTGCGCGGTGGGGAAGACCTGCGCCATCTCGTACTGCTTGAGCTCGTCGCGCGAGAAGATGATGAGCTTTTTCGGTTTGAATTCGTCGATCACCATGCGGACGAAGTGATGGCCGAACGACCCGGTACCGCCCGTGATCAGGACGGTCTTGCCGTCGAGATTCATGCGCGGTGACCGGAAGTCCCGGCCGAGGAATAGCGGCTCCAGATCGCGGCTTCCGGCGGCTGGCGCAGGGGCTTTGGAGGCTTTGGCGCTCATCTGTCCTCGCAAGGGAAAAAGCGAATCAGGAAACTCGCGTTAACCATCGGCCTCCAGCCGTTAACACTCCCTTAGCCTTGATTGACGCTTGCGGGCGGGCAGATGCACCCGGCTAACCTTTTGTTCGCGATGCTCTGCGAGACTGGCAGGTGGATGATTCTGTCTGCTGGAGCGACATGTGATTACCGGCCTGTCAGGCGATGTTCTGGGTGCGTGGTTTTCCGCGCAGAACGCTGCGCGCAATGCTGCCGCCGCGACCCGCTCGCCTGTCCAGCAGACACTTGGCTCGTCGCGCGATGATTCCGTGCTGCCGCCCTGGGATCCACGCGGCGGGATAACCGCGCTCGATTCGGTGCGCCGTTCCGTTCTCGCCAATGGCCGCTTCTTTGACTCCAGCGCGAGTGCATTTTCTCAGCTCGATGTGAGCCAGGACGAAAAGAAACTCTATGCGATGTTCCAGGGCCTGCGTGCCCTGCAGTCGCTGGCCGCAGCCGGCGCCGAGCGCGGTGCCAGCGCAAGTGACCTCGCCTTCTGGAATCGTCGCTTTCAGGAAGGCGTAGGCCAGATGGACAGCTTCTTCGCCGGGCTGGAGCTGGACGAGATTTCTGTCCTGAAAAATACCGAGCTGACCAAGGCGGAAACGGAAGTCGCCATCCGCCGGGGTGTGAGCGAATACACGACCGGCATCCTGCACAAGGGCCCGGCAGACCAGGAGGCCGCCGCGCTCACAGGCGATGTGAACTTTACCGTGTCGGTGCGCAAGAATGGCGGCGACATCAACATTGCGGTCGACCTCGCCGAAATGGGCGCCACGCCGCGCACCATGGCCAACGTGGCCGGCTTCCTCAATTCAAAGCTGGAAGCCGAAGGGATCGTGACCCGCTTTTCCTCGGTGCGCGTGGGCGAGATCGGCCCGTCCGGCATCGTGACGGCCAATGACTGGGCGTTCCGCATCAACGGGGTCCTGACCGAGCAGGTTTCCTTCTCCGCGCCCGCCGCGCAGCCTGCTGTCTATCTGGCAGGCACATCGGGCAGCGGCGATTCCATCGGCGGGCAACTCACCAAGATTACCGGCATTGGCGATATGCCCGCCATCCAGTTTGCCCAGCGCATCGAGGCAGACCCGACCGTCACGGACGTCGAATTGCCCGACGGCGAGACACGTAGCTCCCAAACCGCCAATCCGCTGACTATCGATGCGGTCACGCGGGCGCCCGATGGCGGCATCTATGTCGTCGGCCGCACGCAAAGTGCGGTCAGCGGGCAGGATATTCGCGGGGAATCCGACCTCGTTCTGATGCGCTATGATTCCAACGGCAAGCAGGTCTGGTCGCGCGTGCTTGGCGCTTCCGGTGAGGCCAATGGCGCGGCCATTGCTGTCGACGGCGCGGGCAATATCGTTGTGGCGGGTGCCGTCAAAGGGGCGCTTGGCGGCACCAATGATCTTGGCGGAGAGGATTCCCTTGTCGTGAAGTTCAATGCCGATGGTGTTGAGCAATGGGCCCAGCGTTTTGGCGGACAGGGCGATGACCGGGCGAACGCGATTACACTCGCCGATGACGGCACCGTGTTCGTCGCCGGCGAGGCCCGCGCCAGCTTTGGCGGCATGACCCAGCAGGGCAGCCTTGACGGCTATGTCCGTGCGATCGGCGCAGATGGTACCGTGCTGTATACCCGCGGAGTGGAGGCAAGCGCCGGTATCGAACGCGCGCGCTCTGTGGCGACCGCGGCCGATGGCGGGCTTCTGGTTGCCAGCGAGGTGGACGGCCGCGCCGTGCTGACCAAGTTCGCGCCCGGCGATGATGGCACGGGTGCACCGGCCTGGACCCTCGATCTTGGCGCGCTTGATGGCGGACGCATTGGCGGGCTTTCCGTCCGTGATGACCGCGGGATTTACCTGGCGGGCGGAGCAGGCGCAGGCTTTGCACCGGG
>NZ_JBQLZR010000193.1:0-5834 GCF_052168375.1 Glycocaulis sp. | reverse complement strand
CCAGAAGGCAGATACACGTGCGCATGGCTTGCCGCCCCGCCTCAACCGGCAGGCCGGACAACCGGCCTGCATACAAACGTTTCGGGCGAAAAGGCTGCGCGCGCGGCTGCGGTGATACGCAGAACGCAAAGCGCAGGCCTCACGGCCCGGCTGTTTGCCGCTATGACGGATTGCATCCGTGTGCCGAAGGACTGTTCCCGGTCCCGCACAAGCGACTGCGGTGGCAGGTTTCCTGACTTGCGGGTCGTCGCCCTGGCGATGCCGCCTTCCCGGTAGCGCCCTTTGTCAGAAGGGCGTTCCCAGTGGCTTATGGCATCAAGGCTCGCCGCCTACAGTTGCGGGTACAGTCCCGGACTTGGAGATAAATCCCCTGACCGGTGTTCCCTTTTAACTCCCTCGCGGGAGCACCACCGGCAACAGGGGTAGACCCGGCAGGGTCCCGGCGTCAAGCGCGCCTACATCCCCTGGAAGGAAATGATGGCCGGCCCGAGGATCACCATGAAGAGCACCGGCAGGAAGAAAATGATCATGGGAACGGTCAGCTTGGCCGGCAGGGCGGCGGCCTTTTTCTCCGCTGCCGCCATGCGCATGTCCCGGTTTTCCTTGGCCATCACACGCAGCGCCTGACCGAGCGGCGTGCCGTAACGCTCCGCCTGCACCAGCGCCGTCGCAACGCCCTTCACGCCCGGATGATTGGTCCGGTAGGCAAGGTTTTCATAGGCCAGGCGCCGGTCCTGCAGATAGGCGAGCTCGGCAGTCGTCAGGGACAATTCCTCGGCCAGCTCGATGGAGCTGCTGCCCACTTCCGCGGCGACCTTCTGGAAAGCGGCCTCGATCGACATGCCCGCCTCGACGCAGATCAGCAGGAGATCGAGCGCATCGGGAAAGGCGAGCATGATGGAATCGCGCCGCTTCTGGGCGGCATTGGAGAGGTAGATGCCCGGCGCATAATAGCCCAGCAGCGTCAGCCCCATCACCACGGCGAGGCGTTGCACGGTCGACAGTCCGAAATCGTTGAGCAGGAACAGATAGCTGGCACTGATCGCAAACAGCACGATGGGCGCGATCAGCCGGGCGAAGTAGAAGCCGAAAACCGGCCCCTGCCCGCGCAGGCCCGCCTGGATCAGCTTGCGCTTCAGGTTGGGGTCTTCCAGCAGGGTCTGAAGGTTCAGGCTTTCGACCACCTTTCGATAGAGCGAACGCGTATCCTTGCCCCGCAGCGCACTGCCGCGCGACTCGCGCTCCAGCGCCTCGCGCGCCTTGCGGCGCAATTCCTCGCGCCGGTTTGCAACCGAGCGGATGCGCTTGTCCAGCTTGTCCCGCCCGAACACAGGACCGGAAACGGTCAGCGCGGTCGCAAAGACGAGAATGAACGCGATCAGCCCGAACAGATTGGCCGGCGTCGTGATCCAGTCGGCGAAGTCGGCAATCATTCCATCCTCCGCCTAGTGCTTGAAGTTGATCATGCCGCGCATGACGAAAATGCCCATCGCCATGACGACAAGCCCGCCGAGCAGCATGAACTGGCCCAGAGTATGGGTGAACATGACGCTCATATATCCCGGCGCCACCGCCATCACGATGCCAAGGACCAGAGGCGGCAAGGCACCGATAATCATGGCAGAGGCCTTCGCCTCGGATGACAGGGCCTGGATCTTCTCGCCCATCAGCTTGCGCGCGCGCAGCACGGCAGAGAGATTGCCCAGCGCCTCGGCAAGATTGCCGCCCGTCTTGGCCTGAATGACGAGCACGATGGCAAAGAAATTGAGCTCCGGCACTGGCATGCGCTGCGTCATGCGCCGCATGCCTTCGTCGAGATCAACACCGACCGAAATGCTCTCGTTCAGCTTGGCAAACTCGCTTGCGACGGGCTCCGGGCTCTCGCGCGCGATGATTTTCAGGCACTCGTTCAACGGCAGACCTGACTTCACGCCGCGCACCACAATGTCGATGGCATCAGCAAAATTGCTGGTGAACTTCTTCTGGCGGCGCGACACCAGAAAGCCGACCACCCAGCGTGGCAGGCCAAGGCCTGCAACAAAGCCCGCTGACAGTACGAGGAAGAGGTTGAGGCCACCGACAAAGGCACCCAGCGCGGCCAGCACACCGACAATCACCGAGCCGATCCAGAATTGCTGGGGCGTCCAGCTGACACCGGCCTGCTCCAGCCGCGCGCGCAAGGTCAGCGCACGCTTGCGCGCGGCCTTCTGGCGCTCTTCCATCTCCTTGAGCGTTTCCTGGACCTGACGCTTCTTCTGGGCAGTCTGGTCCAGCGCGCTCGTCTGGCGCTTGCCTGCCTGCAGGGGCGCGCCGACGGCAATCTGGACGCGCTGGGCCTGACGCTTGTTGCCGCCACTCGTGAAGGCAATGCCGACACCGGCCACGGCAACGAACGCGGCAATCGCGGCGAAGATGAAGGAAAGATCGTCCATCCCGGCTAGGCCTCCGACGCGTCGAGGGCGGCTGCCAGTTCACGCTCCAGACCGAAATAGCGGGCACGATCCCAGAATTTCGGACGGGCAATGCCGGTGGAGACATGGCGCCCGGCGATATTGCCGTGCTCGTCCTCGCCGGTAATCTCGTAGACAAACAGGTCCTGGGTGATGATGACATCACCCTCCATGCCCAGAACCTCGGTGATATGGGTGATCTTGCGCGAACCGTCGCGCAGGCGGGCGGCCTGCACCACCACATCAATGGAGCCGGAAATCATCTCGCGGATCGTGCGCGTGGGCAGGTTATAGCCGCCCATCGTGATCATGGATTCGATCCGCGACAGGCCCTCACGCGGACTGTTGGCGTGCAGTGTGCCCATCGAGCCGTCATGGCCGGTATTCATCGCCTGCAACAGGTCGAAGGCTTCCGGACCGCGCACCTCGCCAACGATGATGCGTTCGGGGCGCATACGCAGGCAGTTGCGAACAAGGTCACGCATCGTGATCTGGCCCTGGCCTTCCAGGTTGGGCGGGCGGGTTTCAAGGCGCACCACATGGGGCTGCTGGAGCTGAAGCTCGGCCGCGTCCTCACAGGTGATGACGCGCTCCTCCTCGCCGATAAAGCCGGTGAGGCAGTTCAGGAGCGTTGTCTTGCCCGAGCCGGTACCGCCGGAAATCAGCACATTGCAGCGCGACGCGCCGATGATCTGCAGAACCTTGGCCCCTTCCGGCGTGATCGATCCGAAATCGACCAGGTGCTGCATGGTCAGCTTGTCTTTCTTGAACTTCCGGATGGTCAGCGTCGGACCATCCAGCGCCAGCGGCGGTGCGATGACGTTCACGCGCGAACCGTCGGCCAGGCGCGCATCGCAGATCGGCGAACTTTCATCCACACGCCGTCCAACCTGGGAGACAATGCGCTGGCAGATATTCATCAGCTGCGCGTTATCGCGGAAGCGAATACTGGTCTTCTGGACGCGGCCATTGACCTCGATAAAGACGTCGCCGGCACCATTGACCATGATGTCGGCGATATCGTCCCGGGCCAGCAAGGGCTCCAGCGGACCGTAGCCCAGCACGTCATTGCAGATGTCCTGCAGGAGCTGTTCCTGCTCTGCAATCGACATAGCTACGTTCTTGATCGAGATGATCTCGGTGACGATGTCGCGGATTTCTTCTGCTGCCGTCGCGTTGTCGAGCCGGGCAAGCTGGCCCAGATCAATCGTGTCGATCAGCGCATTGAAGATCGTCGTCTTGATTGCGTAGTACTCGGCCGAGCGCTCCTGCCCGACGTGAATGCCGGGCGTCGGCTTCGGCTTGGCAGGCGCAGCAGGCTTTGCAGCCGCTCGCGGCTGGGCAGGCTGGGGCGCAGGGCGCGGACGGGCCGCCGCCTGCGGCGCAGGACGCGGGGCCGCTGCTGGCGCCGGAGCAGGCGCGATGCCTGCCGGTGCGGCGGGCGGTGTCGCTTGCGGTGCCGAGGTGCGCTTGCCGAACATGAGCCGCCGGCCCTCCTAGCCCTTGCGTCCGAAGAGGGATTTCAGCCCCTGACGGGACGGGCGGGCAGTGCCGCTGCTACGCCCGGTCAGGAGGCTGGCGACATGCGCAAAGCCTTCAGCCGCCTTCGAGCGGGCATCCACCTCGCCGATCATCTGGCCATTATTGGCGGCAGCTCCGAACAGGGCCGGCTCGAACGGCAGGACCAGCGCCGGGGCGGTGCCAAGCGCGCCGGCAAAATCCTTGAGCGGTATGTCGGGCTTTTTCGGACACCCGGCCATGTTCACGATGACCTTGGGCGGGGCGTCATTGGGGCGGTTCTGGCGCACCAGATCGAAGAGATTCTTGGCATTACGCAGGCAGGCAAGATCAGGCGTGACCGTAACCACAACCTGATCGGCGGAGAGCAGCGTCCGGCGGACCCAGGGCGCCCAGGCATGAGGCAGGTCGAGCGCGATGAAGGGAGCCTGGCGGCGCACCTTCTCCAGAACGGTCTCGAAGGCCTCTGCCCCGAAATCCCAGTCACTTTCCAGCGTAGCGGGCGCCGAAAACAGGCTGAGGCGTTCCCCGCACTTCACAAGAAGCCGGTCGAGCAGGGCATCGTCCAGCCGGTCCGGATCAGCGAGCGCCTGGCTGATCGTCTGCGCAGGGTCCTGATTGAAGTCGAGACCGGCCGTGCCAAAACTCAGATCGAGATCGACCAGCACGGTATCCATCTGCTGCATCTCGCCCATGCACCAGGCGATGTTGTGCGCAATCGTGGATGATCCGACCCCGCCCTTGGCCCCGACAAAGGCGATGGAGCGGCCGGCGAACGGCGCATCAGGATCCACAAAGAGACCGGAAATGGTCTTGATGAGGTGCAGCGGCGTCATCGGCGGAACGAGATACTCGCTCACCCCGCGCCGGATCAGCTCGCGATAGAGCGCGATATCGTTTGCAGCGCCAATGATCACGAGCTTGGTGTCACCGTCGCAGACCGAAGCCAGCTCTTCGAGCTGGGCAAAGAGTTGCGGTCCGCGCATGCCTGTCTCGACGATGAGAAGGTTCGGGGTGGACTCGTCGTGGAAGCGCTCGATCGCACCGGCAAGGCCGCCAAGCTCAACCTTCACATGGGCGCGCGAAAGCCGGCGGTCTGAACCCGCATGATGGATCAGCGCGCCGGTTTCCGGACGCTCGCAGAACGCCTCGATGGAGATACGCGGCACAGGCTGGATGACATCGCTGTCATTGCCATCCACCTCGCCATAAAGGCCGGGCGGCACGGCGGAGAGTTCAGAGGCGCGCCACTGCGTTTCGGTTGCGCGGGGCCGCGGCTCCACCGGATCAGCCGCGCTCTCGAAATCCGGCTCGGTCCGGTTTGCAGCCGCCAGCCGGGCACCGAAACCTGACGAACGCGGTGTTTGCTGGGCGTGCGGAGCAGGCGCCAGGGGCTCGTCAAAGCCCTGTGCCGCATCCATGTCGCCGCGCAGTCGGGCCTCGACAGCAGCCGCATCCAGAAACGGATCTGACGGCAGGGAAAAGTCATCACCGACAAAATCGTCGCCGGCGTCAAACCCGTCATCTTCGTATGGTCTGGGCTGTGTCATCGGGCTTCTTCGTCCAACTGGTGACTATTCAACGACGCGGCTGACAGCGCCGCTTTCATCCGCGCTGCGTTCGCTTGACGTGGACTGGCCATCGCGCCAGCGATCAAGCACAACCTGACGGCGCGCGGCGTCCGGATCATCAACGGCATTTGCGCGCGCCAGATCACGCGGATCAGCAATCATCGCGGCAAGGTTCTGTTCGGTGGCGCAGCCAAACCCGCCCCAGCGGCTGCCCGGCCCGGCATTGCGCACATTGCTCCACCGGTTCTCGCAAGCCGGAGCGATGGCGCGGTAGCGTGTAAACGAGAAGATGACA
>NZ_JBQLZR010000192.1:0-5860 GCF_052168375.1 Glycocaulis sp. | reverse complement strand
CTATCGCACTGATTAATTCGTATGTGAATGATGCGCACGAAAAGCAGGTGGAGACGCTCGCGCGGGAGGCCGGCTTTGTGCACGTAAGCCGCTCGAGCGAGGTCAGCCCGCTGATCCGCCTGATCCCGCGAGCCTCTACCAGTGTGATCGACGCCTATCTGGAACCCGTCCTGCAGGACTACGCCGCACGCGTCGGCAAGGGCCTCTCGGGCGTGCCGCTCTACTTCATGCAGTCATCGGGCGGACTTGCACGGTCGGGCCATTTCCGCGCCCGCGACGCGGTGCTGTCAGGTCCGGCTGGCGGTGTGGTCGGCATGGCTGAGACAGCCAAAGCTGAAGGCCTGTCGCGCGTCATCGGCTTCGACATGGGTGGCACCTCTACGGACGTGTCACGCTATGACGGCGAAGCGTATGAACGCCGTGACCAGGTGCGTATCGGCGGCCGGCTCCTGCGTACGCCCATGCTCGCCATTCATACTGTTGCCGCCGGGGGCGGCTCCATCCTGCACTTTGATGGCGAGCGGGCACGCTGCGGTCCGATGAGCGCGGGCGCACGGCCCGGCCCTGCTGCCTATGGCCTTGGGGGACCTGCCACCATCACTGATGCCAATCTGGTACTTGGCCGGGTGCACCCGGACTGGTTCCCGTCCGTTTTCGGGCCTGAGGGCAATGCGCCGCTGGACGCCCATGCTTCCCGGGCGGCTTTGCAGGCACTGGCGGACTCCATGGGCGCAGACAGCGCGGAAGCAGCAGCAGAAGGCTTCATCGCCATTGCGGCCGATGCGATGGCCGGTGCCATACGCCAGATCACCACCGCGCAAGGCATCGACCCGCGTGGCTATGCTCTCAACGCCTTCGGCGGTGCAGGCGGCCAGCATGCCTGTCAGGTGGCTGCCGCATTGGGTATTCGTCAGGTCATCATTCACCCCAAAGCCGGGCTGCTCTCCGCGCTCGGCATCGGCATGGCCTCCCTCCTCGATACGCGCGAAGCGGCGCTAGAGGCGGCGCTCGATGAGGACGGGCTCAAGATGGCACAGGCACGTCTGGAGGCTCTGGAGGCCGACGCGCGCGAAGCACTTTCCCGTCAGGGCGCGCAAACGGTCGAGGCGACCCATTTCGTGCACATACGCGTCGCAGGCTCGGACACTGCCCTGCCCTTGAAGTTCGATACGCTGGACGCCGTACGCAGCGCTCATCACGACGCGCATGTCCGCCTGTTCGGCTTTGCCGCCGGGACAGCACAGCTTGTCATCGAAGCTGTTTCGGTAAAGGCCGTCGCCCCGTCGTCGGCAAGCCTGCCCGTATCGCCGCCTGCCAGCGTCACCGGCCCCGGCCCTGCGGGCACAACCCGCATCTTTACCGGCGGCGCATGGCAGGATGCCAGCATATGGAAACTGGCCGATCTCGGAGCGGAACAGCGCATCTGCGGCCCTGCCCTCATCATGGAGCCCGGCCAGACCATCACGCTTGATGCAGGCTGGACAGCGCGGCGCGGCGCGACCGGCGCGCTCCTTCTCGAGCATGATGCACGAGGCGTGCGCGCGACAGGATCGACGGAGCTCGATCCTGTGACGCTGGAGCTTTTCAACCGGCGCTTCATGGGCATTGCCGAGGAGATGGGCCTTGTGCTGGAGCGCACAGCCCACTCGGTCAACATGAAGGAGAGGCTCGACTTTTCCTGCGCCGTCTTTGACGGGACAGGCGGGCTTGTCGCCAATGCGCCGCACATGCCGGTGCATCTCGGCTCCATGTCTGCGAGCGTGCGCGCGGCGCTCGATGCCTACCCCGACCTTGCGGCCGGTGAAGCGGTCGCGCTGAATGCACCCTATAATGGCGGGACGCACCTGCCCGACATTACCGTCATCCAGCCAGTCTGCGATGATAGCGGCCAGCGCCTCTTTTTCGTGGCGTCACGCGGGCATCACGCCGATGTCGGCGGGCTTGCGCCCGGCTCCATGCCGCCTTTCTCGAAAGTGATCGGGGAGGAAGGCGTGGTGTTTGATGCGGTAAAGATTCTTTCGGATACGAAGTTTGATGAAGAGGCCGTGCGCAAGGTGCTGGCTTCCGGCAGCTATCCCGCTCGCGCACCGGACCGGAACATCGCCGATCTCAAGGCTCAGCTGGCCTCCTGTGCGCGCGGGGCGCAGGAGCTTCACCGGCTGATCGCCGAGCAGGGCCTCGACGTCGTGCGGGCCTATATGGGCTATGTGCAGGACAATGCCGAGCGGGCGGTCCGCCGCGTCATCGGCGCACTGGAAAGCGGCTCGGCGGTGATGGAAATGGAAGGCGGGGAACGCATCTGCGTCGCCATCACGACCCGCCCCGGAGACGGCAGCGCCACCATCGATTTCACGGGCACCAGCGCCCAGATGGCGAATAATTTCAATGCGCCAAGTGCCGTTGCCAGAGCGGCTGTCCTCTATGTTCTTCGCTGCCTGGTGGAAGACCAGATACCGTTGAACGAGGGTTGTCTGAAGCCGGTCGACATCATCATTCCCGAAGGCTCGCTGATCGCGCCGGAACCGCCGGGCGCCGTGGTTGCCGGCAATGTGGAAACCAGCCAGCTCATCGTCGATGCGCTTTTCGCCGCTTCGGGCCGCATGGCAGCGGCGCAAGGCACGATGAACAATTTTACCTTCGGAAACGAAACATATCAGTATTATGAGACGATATGCGGAGGCTCAGGCGCCGGGCTGCTGGCCGACGGAAGCGGGTTTGCAGGCTCTGACGCCGTACATACCCACATGACCAATTCACGCCTGACCGACCCTGAAATCATGGAATTGCGCTATCCTGTCCGCGTCCTGTGCCATCGCGTACGCGCGGGCTCAGGCGGTGAGGGTCAATGGCGCGGCGGCCATGGCTCGGTGCGCCGCCTGCAATTCCAAGAAGCGATGGAGGCAAGCCTGCTATCCGGGCGCAGGCGCGTGGCTCCGCCCGGCCTGAAAGGCGGGTCAGACGGCACGCCCGGCAAGGCGCGCATCATCCGGGCAGATGGCCGAATCGAGGAGCAGGGTGCCCTGTTCTCGGCCAGGCTTGCGCCCGGCGATTCGATCGAGATCGAGACGCCGGGCGGTGGCGGGTTCGGGAAAGCCTAGCGCTCGAACTTCTGGAATTTCACGCGCGTCGGCACGAGGGCATCTGTGCCGAGGCGGCGTTTCTTGTCTTCGAGATAGTCGGAGAACGCGCCTTCAAACCATTCCACATGGCTGTCGCCTTCGAAGGCGAGAATGTGGGTGGCGATACGATCAAGGAAGAAGCGGTCGTGCGAGATGACCACGGCGCAGCCGGGGAAATCTTCCAGCGCCGCTTCCAGCGCCGAGAGCGTTTCCACGTCGAGATCGTTGGTCGGTTCGTCGAGCAGGAGAAGGTTGCCGCCTTCTTTCAGCATCTTGGCAAGGTGCACGCGGTTGCGCTCACCACCGGACAGGATGCCGACCTTCTTCTGCTGGTCACCGCCCTTGAAGTTGAACGCGCCGACATAGGCGCGGCTGGGCACTTCATGGCCACCGAGCGAAATCATGTCATTTCCGCCCGAGACTTCTTCCCAGACAGTCTTTTTCGCGTCCAGCGCATCGCGGGACTGGTTTACATAGCCGAGCTTGACGGTCTCGCCGAGTTTTACCGATCCGGTATCAGGCTGCTCCTCGCCGACAATCATCTTGAAGAGCGTGGTCTTGCCGGCGCCGTTCGGGCCGATCACGCCGACCACGCCGCCCGGCGGCAGCTTGAAGGTCAGATCCTTGATCAGCAGCTTGTCGCCGAACGCCTTGGTGACGTTGTCGAATTCCACCACATTGCCGCCGAGGCGCGGGCCCGGCGGAATGCGGATGGTGGCGGTCGAGATTTTCTCCCGGTCGGCCGCGTCGCGCATTTCCTCGTAGGACTTGATACGCGCCTTGGACTTGGCCTGACGGGCTTTCGGGCTGGAGCGGATCCATTCCAGTTCGCGGGCGAGAGCACGCTGCTTGGCGCCTTCCTCGCGTGATTCCTGCTCCAGGCGCTTGGCCTTCTGTTCCAGCCAGTCCGAATAACCACCCTTGTAGGGGACGCCCTGCCCGCGATCGAGCTCCAGCGTCCACGTCGTGATGGAATCGAGGAAATAGCGGTCGTGGGTGACGATCAGCACGGCACCGTCATAGTTTTCAAGGTGATGCTGAAGCCAGGCAACGCTCTCGGCGTCGAGATGGTTGGTCGGTTCGTCGAGCAGCAGCATATGCGGCTTGGAGAGAAGCAGCTGGCAGATGGCCACGCGGCGGCGCTCACCACCGGAAAGGTTCGCAACCGAAGCATCGCCCGGCGGGCAACGCAGGGCTTCCATCGCCATTTCGATCTTGGAGTCGATATCCCACGCGTCACGCGCGTCGACCTGCTCCTGCAGGGCGGTCATCTTTTCCATCAGCTCGTCGGAATAATCCTCGGCCAGCTGCATGGCGATGGCGTTGTACTCGTCGTAGATCTTCTTGTCCTCGGAGCCCTCGATCACGTTCTCCCAGACGGTCTTGGCCTCGTCGAGTTTCGGCTCCTGCGGCAGATAGCCGACGCGCACGCCCTTTTCGGCCCAGGCTTCGCCGGTAAAGTCATTGTCCATCCCGGCCATGATGCGCAGCAGGGTCGATTTACCTGCGCCGTTGACGCCGACCACACCGATCTTTGCGTCGGGCAGGAAGTGCAGCGAGATGCCCGCGAAGACCTGCTTGCCGCCCGGATAGGTCTTGGACAGCTTGTCCATGTGGTAGACATATTGATAGGCCGACATGCGCGAGGCTCCTTCGAACGCAAAACGGGGGAATGGATGCGTGCCGCGCTATAGCGCAACGCCCCGCGCACTGGCAATGGAAGGGGTGAGCGGGCTAGCGCCCGTCGGCCACGTGCATATCCGGCCCCAGCGGCACGATGCCCGACGGATTGATCATGTCATGGCTCTCGTAATAGTGCCGCTTGGCGTGACCGAGGTCGAAAATCTCCGCAATTCCCGGCAGCCCGTGCAGGCGGCGCGCATAGGCCGCAAGATGCGGGTAATCGATCAGGCGTTTGAGATTGCACTTGAAATGGCCGTGATAGACCGGGTCAAAGCGCACCAAAGTGGTGTAGAGCCGCCAGTCAGCCTCGGTGTGCTGGCTGCCGGTCAGGTATTCGCGCCCGTCCGATAACAGGCTTTCCAGCCAGTCGAGGCTGTCGAACAGGGTGGTGACCGCCGACTCGTAGGCATCTGCCGCGGTGGCAAAACCCGCCTTGTAGACCCCGTTATTGACGCTGTCATAGATGCGCGCGTTCAGCGCATTGATCTCACCGCGAAGGTGTTCGGGGTAGTAGTCGCCCGGCGCAGCGCCAACGCCGTCAAAGGCCGAATTGAACATACGGATGATGTCGGCGCTCTCGTTGGAGACAATGGTGCCTTTCTGTTTGTCCCACAGCACCGGCACGGTTACGCGACCCGTATAGTCGCTCTTTGCCGCCGTATAGACCTGATGGAGGTAGTCGGCATCGTGCAACGGATCGGGGATCACGCCGGGTCCGTCTTCAAAGGTCCAGCCATGCTCCTTCATCCGCCAGTGAACAACCGACACCGGGATCAAGTCCTCAAGGCCCTTGAGGTGGCGGAAGACCAGCGTGCGGTGCGCCCACGGGCAGGCGAGCGATACATAGAGGTGATAGCGGTCCGGCTCTGCCTTGAAGCCGCTTTCGCCATCGGGGCCGGCAGAGCCGTCTGCCGTCACCCAGTTGCGGAACACGCTATCCTGGCGCTCGAACTTGCCGCCCGACTTCTTCGTATCATACCACTCGTCTTTCCAGACGCCGTCCACGAGCCGGCCCATATCCGGTCTCCTTCATGTCTGCTTCTGTCCAGTTTCTGAGG
>NZ_JBQLZR010000191.1:0-5823 GCF_052168375.1 Glycocaulis sp. | reverse complement strand
AATGTCCCCCAGCTGCGAGGCGGTGGACTCAGGGCGGTATTCGACAGCATCGCTGAGTTGCCAGAAACCGCTCGAAAGGCGGGCCTCGCTCGCCTGTATCTGCTGTTCCAGCATGGGGCGTCCGCCTTCGCTGCCGCCCGGATTATAGATGCGGAAGACGGGGCTGATCAGGCGGGCATCGTCAATGCCTTGCGCGGCGATGACGACGAACTGGTCATCACGCACCTCGCGCAGCCAGACGCGGGCACCGCTGATTTCCTCGACCGGCCTGTCTTCGAACAGTGCCGCGCGGCGCGCCTCGAACTGGGCATTGGTGGCTGCGCCCAGAGGGTTCAAAAGCAGGCTGCCTGCAAGGCCGGTCGCGACGGCGAGGCCCGCAACAGGCGCCATGATACGCCAGACCGACAGGCCGGACGCGCGCATGATGATCAGCTCGCTGCGCCGGTTCAGGCGGAAGAACGTCCACAGCACGCCGAACAGCACGATGAAGGGCAGGGTGTCCTGAATGAGGAGGGGCAGCTTGAGCAGGCTGAAAAGCGCCGCATCAGCAGGCGGGATATCGACGCGGGTTGCGATGTCGCGTGAGGTTTCGACAAAGTCGATCAGCAGGATCACGGCAATCACGACAATCGCGGCGCCGGCCATGCCCAGAAAGCTCTGCCAGAGAAGGTAGCGGGTCAGAAGCCTCATGATGCGGTCTGCTCCCGCCGGAGCCCGGCCCAGCGCGTGACAAGGCGCATGGGCCGCAGGATCACGAGATAGGCACCCAGTATCGCAGCGAGCGGGATGGCATATTGCAGCCAGTTAAGCTCCGGCGCGCTCGATGCGCCTGCCTGGACTGCAAAGCCGGTAAGGCGCACGATGAGGGCGCACGCGCCAGCCAGCGCCACGCCCTTGGCATATCCGGTCCGCCGGGGCGGACCGCTGAGAAAGGCCGCCAGCGCGATCATGGCAAAGGCGAGATTGTAGAGCGGGGCCGACAGGCGGTAATGGCCCTCGGCCAGCAGGCTCGCATGACCGCGCGCACGGGCGACATCGCCGGGGCTGGGGTTGAAGAGTTCGGGCAGGTAGCGGTCGCTTTCCTTGAAGAAGAAGGCGTCGGTCGGATCGACAAAGGCCGTCAGATCGAACTCGTAGCTGTCAAACGTAAGGCTGGAGAGCGTGCCGGTTTCCTCGATCTGGGAGACTACCCCGTCGCGCAGCAGCATGACCGGCCCGCGCTCGGCTCTCGTGATCTGGCCCTGGCGGGCCGAATAGGCGGTGCCGGACGAGCCGCGCCCGTCCTCGATGAAGACATCGCTCATCACCCCGCCATCGCCCAGCGTGCGGGCATAGAAGGTGACATCGACGCCCATGGCGACAAATTCGCCAGGGCGCATGACAGAGGCGGCAATATCGGTGCGCACCTCGAAAATGGCCTGGCGCATCTCGCGATAGGCCGCCGGCTGGATGAAGAGGTTTACCGCCAGATTGATAAGCACGGCATAGACGGCGACGCGCAGGAAGGGCGACAGGCGTTCGCGCCGGCTGAGCCCGGCGGCGGCGGCAACCGTCAGTTCGGACTCGCTCATCATGCGGTTGAGCGCGCCCGCGCAGGCGATGAAGACCGCGATTGGCATGAGCAGGGCCACGATCTGCGGCACGGCCAGCAGCGTCACCCACAGGAAAACCAGCAGCGTCTCGCCCCGGTCAGCGACCAGGTTCAGGTTGGACAGGGACTGGGTGAGGATCGCAAGGCCAGTCAGCGCGGCAAGCGCGGTGAGGAAGGGCATCAAGGCTTGCCGGAAAGCGTAGCGCTGAAAAAGTCTCATACCAAAGCAGGCCCGGCCCTTGCGGTCGTCAGTGTTACAGCGGACTTCTACCCCGGCTTCAGATCGGATACCACTAAAGCCAGCCAAATTCCCGCAGTTTGGCCAGCGCGTCCTGTTGCCGCCCGTTTTGCGCCAGCGCGCGCTGCCAGACCTGTCAGTCAGAAAGGAAACCCATGCATATCAAGTTTGCCTCGAAACCTTCCGGCGATGCTCTTGGCGTTGCGGTTTATGAAAAGGCTGCGCTGTCGCCGTCGGCCAAGGCACTTGATGATGCGTCCGGCGGCACGCTGACCCGCGCCATCAAGGCATCGCGCTTTACCGGTGATGCCGGTCAGGTCCTGGAAATTGCCGCTCCGTCGGGCCTGAAGGCTGCCCGTGTCGTCCTTTACGGCCTCGGCGCGAAAAAACAGGTGACCGGCAATGTGTACGAAAAGGCGGTCGCGGCAGCGGTGAAGCATCTGCTCCTCGGCGGCACGCAGACCCTGTCGCTCCACATTGATGCAGAAGATGGAGAGCTGTCCTCGCGCGCGGCACTCGGCGCCTCGCTGGCGGCTTACCGGTTCGACCAGTATCGCAGCCGTCTGAAAGCCGACCGCAAGCCCTCGCTCGGCACGGTGGAAATCGTGGCAGCCGACGACAAGGCCGCCAAGAAGGCCTGGAAGAGCTGGGAGCCGGTTGCAGAAGGTGTGAAGCTTGCCCGCGACTTCGTGATGGAGCCGGCCAACATTCTCTACCCGGAGGAATACGCCAAGCGCATCTCCAAGCTGGAGAAGGAAGGCCTCGAGATCGAGGTGCTCGGCGAAGCGCAGATGAAGAAGCTCGGCATGGGCTCGCTTCTGGGTGTCAGCCAGGGTTCGGTGCGTGAAGCCAAGCTGGTCATCATGCGGTGGAATGGCGGCAAGGAAGGCGACAAGCCGCTCGCCTTTGTCGGCAAGGGCGTGACCTTCGATACCGGCGGTATCTCGCTCAAACCCGGACCGGGCATGGAAGAGATGAAGGGCGATATGGGCGGTTCGGCCGCCGTTGTCGGCCTGATGCGTGCCCTTGCGGGCCGCAAGGCGAAAGTCAATGTCGTGGGCGTGGTCGCGCTGGTGGAAAACATGCCGGACGGCAATGCGCAGCGTCCGGGCGATATCGTGACCTCGATGTCCGGTCAGACCATCGAAATCCTCAATACCGATGCGGAGGGACGCCTCGTCCTGGCCGACGCGCTCTGGTACACGCAAGAGAAGTATGACCCGGCCTTCATCGTCGATCTGGCAACGCTCACCGGTGCGATCCTGATCGCACTCGGCCATGAGCATGCCGGCATCTTCTCCAACGATGACAAGCTGGCAGACCGGATGTTCGCGGCTGGCAAGGCTTCCGATGAGGGCGTGTGGCGCCTGCCGGTCGGTCCCGAATATGACCGCCAGATCGACAGCGATATTGCCGACATGAAAAATCTGGGGCAGGGCCGCAATGCCGGCTCGATAGCTGCGGCGGTATTCCTGCAGCGCTTCGTCAATGGCAAGCCGTGGGTCCATATCGACATTGCGGGTACGGCCATGCATTCCGGCTCGAAGGACCCGCGCCAGCCGGCCTTCGGTACCGGGTATGGCGTGCGCCTGCTGGACCGCTTTGTCCGCGATTACTACGAGAACTGATAGCGCGCGCTGATGGCCGAGCTGTGGTTCTACCATCTGGAAAAGGCCGGTGCGGACGAGGTTCTGCCCGGCCTGCTCCAGAAGGTGCTGGAGCGCGGCTCGCGGGCGCTTGTCGTCGTGCCCGACGAGGATGCAGCCGCCAGGCTGGACACGCATCTTTGGACATTCCGCGATGACAGCTTCCTGCCGCACGGGCGCGACCGCGATCCCGGCGCGCCGCGCCAGCCTGTGCTGATCTCCACCGAGACCCGAAATGTGAACCAGGCCGACATGCTGTTCTGTCTGGGCGGCGCCGATCCGGGCAACCCGGACGGGTGGGGCCGCGTTATCCTGCTGTTCGAGGATGCGGACGAGGCAGCCAAGCAGCGCGCACGCACGCTCTGGTCTGCCATGAAAAAGACTGCAAATGCTGTTTCCTACTGGAAGCAGACCGATCAGGGACGCTGGGAGAAACAGGGATGATCCGATACGCCGCTTCAATCGCTTCGCTGGCCCTGCTGGCCGCGTGTGCAACCGCTGTGGAGACCGAGACCGTGGACGAGGTTGTTGACCTGTCCGGCGGCCGCGAATGTCCCGCCGCGCAATTCCAGCTGCTGGTCGGCCAGCTTCGCGGCGAGATCGACACCTCGACCCTGCCGGTGCCCCACCGCATTTACGGGCGCGGCGATGCGGTAACGATGGATTACCGCTCCGACCGGATGAATATCGTCATTGGCGAAGACAACCGCGTCGAACAGGTGACCTGCGGCTAGGGCTGTAACCGGGTTACGCCCCTGCTGCCAGCTGCGCCTGCTCGTAGGCCTCTTCGGCTTCCAGCCATGAAAGCTCTGCCGCCTCGATGAGTTCTTCGGCGCGGGCCCGCTTGCGGGTCAGTTCGGCGGCAAGGTTCGGGTCCTTCTCCCAGAGGCCCGGCACGGCCAGCCCCTTGTCGATGGTTTCGAGAACACCTTTCAGCCGTTCGGCCTCGCGCTCCCACTTTGTGGCCTCTGCCTTTAGCGGTTTCAGCCTGGAACGCGCCTCGGCCGCGTCCTTGCGTCGCTCCAGCTTGATGTCAGGCTTTGCTTTCGCCTTGGCACCCGCGTCGGTTTCAGGGCGCAGGAGCTGCTTGCGGTACTCGTCCATGTCGCCCTCATAGGGCTTCACGGTGCCGCCTTCGGCTATCCAGAGCCGGTCGACGCACGCCTCAATCAGATGGCGGTCGTGGCTGATCAGGATCACCGCCCCTTCATAGGTGTTGATCGCGTCCATCAGGGCCGCCCGGCTATCCATGTCGAGATGGTTGGTCGGTTCGTCGAGAATGAGCAGATGGGCGCCGTGAAAGCTGATGAGGTTCATCAGAAGGCGCGCCTTCTCGCCGCCGGACAGGTCCTTGGCGGGCGTCTCCTGACGATCGCCGGGCAGGCCGAAACGGGCGAGGCGGGCGCGGCGCTGGGCCTCTGTCGCATCGGGCATCAGCTCCAGAATGTGCTGATAGGCCGATGTGTTGGGATGCAGGGCATCGATCTGATGCTGGGCGAAATGGGCAATCTCCAGCTTCTTGTGCATGCGCATGGCGCCGGAGAGCACGGGTATCTGCCCGGTGAGGAGTTTGGCAAAGGTCGACTTGCCTGCGCCATTGCGGCCCAGAAGCCCGATCCGGTCATCGATATCGATGCGCAGATCCATGTTTTTCAAAATGGGTGTGTCTTCGGTATAGCCCGTCGCGGCTGCATCAAGGCGCACCAGCGGATTGGCCATGCGGCGCGGCGCAACCGGCAGGTCGAAGGGCGCAACGGGATCGGCAACCGAGGTGGCGACAGGCTGCATCTTTTCCAGCCGCTTCACCCGCGACTGGGCCTGGCGGGCCTTGCTGGCCTTGGCCTTGAAGCGGTCCACAAAGGCTTGCAGGCGGCGGCGCTCGTCCTCCTGCTTTTCCACCAGCTTCATGGTCAGGCGCTGGCGCTCGGCGAGCTGCTTTTCAAACTGGTCATAGCCGCCTTCCCACACCGTCAGGCGGGCATCTTTTAGATGCGCGATCATGTCGATGGAGGCGTTCAGGAGCCCCCGGTCGTGGGAGACGAGCAGCACGGCGCCGGGGAATTTCTGCAGGTAATTCTCCAGCCAGACGGCGCCTTCGAGATCGAGATAGTTGGTCGGCTCATCGAGCAGCAACAGGTCGGGGCGGGCAAACAGCGTGGCGGCCAGTGCGGCGCGCATCCGCCAGCCGCCGGAAAAGTCCGAACACGGGCGCTGCTGGTCGGCATTGGAAAAGCCGAGGCCATGAAGGATCGCGCCGGCGCGTGCCTCTGCCGAGTGCGCGTCGATATCGGCAAGGCGGGTCTGGATGTCGGCAACGCGCGTCGGATCGGTTGCCGTTTCGGCTTCGG
>NZ_JBQLZR010000190.1:0-1041 GCF_052168375.1 Glycocaulis sp. | reverse complement strand
CCGCTGGAAGGCACCCAACTCGACGCGTTGCCGCTTTTTGGTGTGAACGCGAGCGCAGATGCCGGCAACCGGCTGGCGGTGAAATCCGATGCTGTTCTGCTTAGCCATGATGATGTGACGCCTGGGAGCGGTGGCATCCAGCTCAAGCTCAACAAGGCGATGAGCGCCGGAACGGCCAGCGTGCTCTACCAGACCGGCTGGTCGGGGCGTGCCGAGTTCGGCACGGCGGGCGACGACAATTTTCACATCAAGGTCAGCGCAAACGGGAGCACCTGGCGCGAGGCGCTGGTCATCGACCGGGCCACGGGCGCGGTTTCCATGCCTCTGACGCCGGCTGTCGCCAACGCTTTCAACCTGCTCAAGGACGCTGGCCGGTTTGGCGGCAGCCCCGAACCGGTTTCGCGACAGGCACCGGACTTCGCGGCGCCAGCCTATTTGAGTGCCGCCAATGGAGCCGTCATCGCGCAGGGGCCGAAATTCATCCATGACAATTCGACATTCGGCGGCGCGCAAGGTGCGCTTGACCCCGATATTACTGCATTGATCAGCAAGCTGAAATCGGCCGATTCCGGCGGCGTCTTTCGCCGGTACGGCATCGAGTTTCACACGCTGGAAATCACCGCTGGCGCCGGGACGTCGACTGTTCAGCTGATTGAGGGCACCTCGCACTACCTGCCGTTTTCCAACGCGGCTGTCCCCATGCCGGCCGATATCAGCTTCAATGTCCACGTCCTCGTGAAATCCGGCAGCGTCGGCGTTCTTCATGCCGCGCGGCGCACCTTTGTCGATGGCGAGGAAATAAGCGCCTCGCGCAAATTGCTGCCCGCTGATGGCTGGCGTCAGATCACGCTGCACCACAGCTACCAGCCTGACCGGTTCATTGGTTATGACAACACCGCTCATCGCCTGTATGCCGCGCCCGGCTCGGTATTTCTCCTTGCCGCCTTCACGATCACGCCCGGTCATCTGCCCATGCGCGCAGGTCTTTACTACGGCATTGTACCCAGCCTGGAGGCGTGGCGATAAAGTGCAGGAGACCGG
>NZ_JBQLZR010000189.1:0-12254 GCF_052168375.1 Glycocaulis sp. | reverse complement strand
GCGGCCACGGCATCCCACGGGTCGGAGAGAAGCTGCTTCATCCCCAGTGAGATACGCTGAGTGTCCTTGTTGATCTTGATGATCTGGACTTTCACCGTCTGGCCGACCTCGACCACTTCGCTCGGATGGCCAACGCGGCTCCAGCTCATGTCGGTGACGTGCAGCAGGCCGTCAATACCGCCCAGATCCACGAACGCACCGTAATCGGTGATGTTCTTCACGACGCCTTCGCGGGTTTCGCCCTCGGCCAGATTGCCGACCAGCTCGGCGCGCTGCTCGGCGCGCGACTCTTCCAGCACGGCGCGGCGCGAGACCACGATATTGCCGCGCGGACGGTCCATTTTCAGGATCGCGAACGGCTGTTCCTTGTTCATCAGCGGGCCGACATCGCGGACCGGACGGATGTCCACCTGGCTGCCCGGAAGGAAGGCAGAAGCCCCGCCCAGATCCACCGTGAAGCCACCCTTGACGCGGCCGACGATGGCGCCGTTGACCGGCTCCTTGGCCTCGAACATTTTTTCCAGACGGTCCCAGGCCTCTTCGCGGCGTGCCTTGTCGCGCGAGAGAACCGCTTCGCCCATCGCATTCTCGATGCGCTCGAGATAGACCTCGACCTCGTCACCGGCTTTCGGGAGGGTCGAACCGGGGCCCGAGAACTCGCGCAGCGAGATACGGCCTTCGGTTTTCAGGCCGACATCGATCACGATCATGTCGTGTTCGACGGCGGTGACGGTGCCACGCACCACGGTGCCTTCTACAAGGTCACGGCCTGCAAGGCTCGCTTCGAGCATTGAGGCAAAATCGTCGCGGCTAGCCGCAGAGGAAGATGTAGCGTTCATGCGAAAGGTCAGTCTCCAGCTTGGTCGTTGTGTATTCCGGCCGGCCGGTTGTCTCCGGCGGTCTTGCTGCTGTTGGAGAACACGCTCCATTGCAGCCGGAACTGTTGATGTGTGGACGCAAGCCGTCACCGGTGCCCGGCATCTCCGGGCCCGACTATCTTGAGGAAGAAAGGGGTTGGAGGAGCCGGAGGGCCGATGACGAAATCGTGCCCGGTTAAACGCCCCGCCTGCCACAAGGGCTAATGCGGAGCGCGCGCGTCCTTACTCCATCAGGGCTGCAAGCGCAAGCGCGCGGGGGCGCCGCGCCTCAACCGATCACCGCGCCCAGACCCGCCATGTCATCAAAGAAACCGGGATAGGACGTCGCGATCATGGCAACGTCATCAACCGTCACAGGCTCTTTCGCGCCAAGGCCCAGGACGAGCCCCGCCATGGCCAGGCGGTGATCGTGCAGCGTCTTCACCAGACCGCCGCCCGGCACCCCGCCAGCGCCCATCCCGTGTACGGTCAGGCTGTCCTCGCCCAGCTCCACCTTCACGCCGTTCGCGCTCAGCAACGCCGCAGAGGCCGCCAGCCGGTCGCTTTCCTTGGCGCGGAGCTCTGCCAGCCCCGTCATGTGGGTCACCCCTTCGGCGCACGCCGCGATCACGGAAAGGATAGGGTATTCATCGATCATGGAGGGCGCGATCTCTGGCGGCACCTCGATGCCTCTCAGCGTGCCGGGACGCACCGTGATATCGGCGAGAGCCTCGCCTGCGCGCTGGCCCGCAGGATTGATCGTCATCTGCGCGCCCATGGCCTGAAGCACTTCGTAGAGCCCGAACCGCGCCGGATTGGTCATGATGCCGGTCACCGTCACCGGTCCCGTCCCGGCCACCAGCCCAGCCGCCAGCGGGAAGGCTGCAGAAGACGGGTCCCCCGGCACATGGATGTCAGCGGCCTTAAGCGCCCTGCCGCCGCGCACCCGCGCAATGAGGGCCGCGCCGTCGCGTTCCATGTCCATGTCTGCACCGAAGACCGGAGCCAGTGTCTCGGTATGGGCGCGCGTCGCGTGCGGCTCGATCACGATTGTTTCCCCGTCCGCGCCGAGGCCCGCCAGCAGGATCCCGCTTTTCACCTGCGCGGATGCAACAGGCGGGGTGTATTCGATGGCCTTGAGGTGCGCACGTCCGGTCATCGTGACGGGCAGGCGTCCGCCGGACGCGGCTTCTGCCGTGACGCCCATCAGGCGCAAGGGCGCCAGCACCCGCTCCATGGGCCGGGAGGAGAGGCTCTCATCACCGGTAAAGCGCGCTGTCAGATCAAACCGGGCCGCGGCCCCCATCAGCAGGCGCACACCGGTGCCTGAATTGCCAAGGTCGAGATCGCCCGCCGGCGAGGTCCAGGTCTTTCGGCCCGTCACCTGCCAGATATCATCTTCGCCGCGCTTCACGTCCGCGCCCAGCGCTTGCACAGCGCCAGCCGTTGCCAGCACGTCCGCGCTTTCCAGCAATCCCTCGATACGGCTCGTGCCTTCAGCCATGCCCGCCAGCATGATGGCCCGGTGCGAGATCGACTTGTCGGGTGAAGCCGCGCACTGCCCTTCGAAACTGACCGGTTTTCGCGATGTACGCCCACCGGATACAGTCGGCTGCACACCGGCTTTGCCATTGGAAACCATGGGTTTGACTTTCGCGCTTGTAACGGGCTGAAAATCGGGTTTTGACAGCGCGGTGCGGACGTGGCAACAGGCGCGCCGTTTTTGAAAATTGATCGACGGGGTGTCCCTGTGCCCAAAGCCGACCTTGGTGAAAAGCGCATCTGCGGCAATTGCGATGCGAAATTCTATGATCTGAACAAGGATCCGATCGTCTGCCCGAAATGCGGCACGGTCTATGACCCGATTGTCGTCATCTCCAAGAAGGCGCGCAAACCTGCGCCGCCCATGGACGATGAAGAGGACAAGAAATCGAAATCGCGCAAATCCCTCGACGATGACGAGGATGAAGATGATGCCGATCTCGCCGACGCTGATGACAGCGACGACGATGATGATGACGACGATGACGCGCCCGAGCTCGACGAGGAGCCCATCGATCTGGGCGATGACGAGGACGGCGATGAGGACGAAGCCCCGGTGAAGGGCAAATCCGCTGCAGTCGACGACGATCTGGACGGATTCTCCGACGAGGAAGCCGATCTCGACGACGACGACGACGATGACGGCATCCTCCTCGACGACGAGGAAGATGATGCGTTCGATGCCGATATCGGCATTGATGACGAGGAAGATGACACGCCCTGATGAGGGCTTGTCCGGCAGACGCAGAGCAATTGCGTTTGCCTCTTGATCGGCGCGCGCAAGCTGACTAGTTTCCGCGCTCCCGATCCGGCGGACCCCAATCCGCCATCGAAAAAGATACCGGGGCCATAGCTCAGTTGGGAGAGCGCTTGAATGGCATTCAAGAGGTCGGCGGTTCGATTCCGCCTGGCTCCACCAGACAAGCCCTGCAAGAGCGCTCTTGCAGGGCTTTTCTTTTTCCAGCTCGCGGCCATGCTCCATCTGTGACAGGCCGGAGCAGACCGGCAGGAAAGGCGAAACGGCCATGTGCGGACGCTATGCCACCGGCAACACGACGTGGGAGCAATACCGGCTCTGGCTGAACCTGACCGGCGAGGCGCTGACCTCCAATCTGGAACCGCGCTTCAATATCGCCCCCACCTCGACGGCACCTTTCGCAAGGGAAACCGACGGCCAGCGCACACTGGAGTTCGGTCGCTGGGGCATCTGGCAGCCCTGGATGGAGGGCAAGCGCCTTTCCACCTTCAATGCCCGCGCCGAGGGCGTTGAGACCTCCCGCCTCTATGCGCCGCTTCTGAACGGCGGACGCTGCCTTGTTCCTGCGCTGGGCTTTTACGAATGGACCGGACCCAAGGGTCAGCGCCAGCCGCACTTCATCCGCCATGCGGACGAGCCGCTGCTGGTATTCGCTGGTTTGTGGGCCAGCGCCATGAAGGATGGCGAAGCGGTCAGGAGCTTCACGATCATGACCTGTGCAGCCAATGCCCAGATGACCCCGGTCCATGACCGCATGCCGGCCATTCTTAACGCAGATGCGCGCGAAGCGTGGATGGGCGGGGCCGATCCGGCCAGCGTTCTGCGCCCCTGGGACGGCACGCTCGATATCTATCCGGTGCAGCCGCTAAAGGCCGAGGATGGCCCCCACCAGATTGCCATGAAACCCTGAGACGGGTCTGGCCGTTTGGACAGGGGCGTCCGGACGCGTCTAGGATTGGCCTTGACGAATTCCGGTAGCGGCAGGCTTGGGAAGACTGATCATGGTCCCGACCGAACCCGGGCAGGATCGCCGCGAGGCGTGGCTGCTGGCGGCCTTTGCCATCATCTTCGCTTTCATGGCCTGGGCGCACGCCTTTGCGGCCCATATAGACCGCCCGCTCATCGACGAGGAAATCGTCGTCGCGGTTCTGGACCATGTTTCAGCCGAAGACACGCTCGACACAAACTGGGCCGATGTGGAGAGCGTCGCGCGATCCTACCCCTCCACCCAGTACAATTTTTCGGCAGCCATTCTGGCCTATGGACTTGTTTCGGGCGAAATCTTCGACGCCGAACCTCTGGCAGACATCAGCTTTCGCCATGTCCCGATCCTGTTTGCGGCAGGGGCGCTGCTCTTGGGATTTCTGGCGTCTGGCAGGCTGGGAGGCGCTGCGGCTGCCTTTGGCACGGTGGTGCTGACCGCCCTCTCCTACCAGTTTCTCACAGAGGCGGTCTCCATCCGGCCCGAAGCCTTCATCTACCTCTTCTACACCGCGGCGCTCGCAGCGGCTGTCTGGCACCGCCCGCCCCTCATGGTGTCTGCCATCATGGTGGGGCTGTGCGGCGGGCTTCTGATTGCGGCGAAGTTCTCGCTCGTTCTGGTCTGGCTTCAGGCGCTGGCGCTGATGATGATCCTGCGCCTGCCGCTGACCCCGGACCCCGCCTCTCTGCGGGCACACTGGCGCACAGGCCTTCTGCTGACCGCCCTGTCGCTGGCGGGATGCCTTGCCGGCATTGCGCTGGGTGCGCCGCACGCGCTTCTCGACCCGTCTGGAACGGTGCAGGGCATGTCCGCGCTGTTGGGGCAGTATGGCAATGCGCATTATCCTTTCGGGCGGCCCGATGCGGGCCTCCTCACCCGTGCCGGTCACGCGATCTTGCAGACGCAGAGCCATCTGGGGGCGCTGACACTTGTCTTTGCCCTGGTGGCAACCGGTCTGGCGGTTCGCGCGCGCCAGTGGTCCATCGCCTTCCTCGCCATCTCCACGCTTGTCATCATCGGCTATTTCGCGCTGAAGCCGGTCTTTTTCGCCCGCAATATCTCGCTCTTCATTCCCGTCCTGGCCTTTCTCGCGTCGTGGGCGGTCGTGCAGCTTGCCGGCCGGCTGAACGTGCGCTGGCAGTCAACCGCCTTCGCAGGCCTGCTTCTCGTTCTGGCGATACAGCCCGCTCTCGCGAGCCTTGCCGTGTTCAGGGCAGGGGAGAGTTTTGAAGAACGCCAGCTGCACCACACGGTCACGCGCAGCTTTCTCGAGGTGCAGACCGGAAAGTCTGCAAGGATCGTCAATGGCTGGGATGCCTATCGTGATCCGGCGCGGCTACTGGCCGGAAGCCGCGGCAATGCGGCAGCTCTGGTCGAGCTGAAAAGCCTCAATGATCCGTTCAGCCGGTCGGTCCGGCGCTGGCTGATCGATGCCCCCCACGCGAGCCTGCATGATCCGGGAAGCGCACGCCTGGAGCACCTGCCGCACTCCATGGTGCATTACAATTTCGATCTCGATCACCGATTTGTCTGGATCGACCCGGCGGGGGCAGCACCCTTGCCCGAAATGGTGCCTCAAGCCGCCTGGTGCCCGGATCCGCTGGCCGCGCAGGTCGAGGGCAGTTTCTCGCAAGACGGGTTTCACGGCGAAGCAAGGCTTGATGATACTGCTTTTGGCAGCTGGCTGGGCAGTGACGCAGCAACGGCAACCGCCACCTTGCGCCTGTCCTCCATCCCGCCGGACACCGTCCTGCCGGTGCTGACCGGGCCGGGACGGGACGGCCTGACAATATGGGTGAATGGCGCAAGGCCTGAAGCCGTTTTCACCAATGGCCACTGGATCGGCCTTGCCTTGCCAGAGAGGGGCGGTGAGACCGAAATCATTATTGAGGACAATGGTATCGGCTGGGGCGAATGGATCGCGTTTGCCTTGCCCCGCCGCATCTGCCGGTAGCAGCCCTGCGGTCACACCCGAACGCCACGCGCACCCGATCACGCAGTTGGGACTTGCCCCGCACATCGCCCGGACTAGGGTTTGCCCGCAACGGTCTTTGAAGAACCGGGGGAGATATTCGTGTTACCGATCAGCGCCGCACTGGCCTTGCTGGCCATCAATGCCGTTTCCGGCCCGCCCATCCTGCAACCGGGCGCTCCGGGGGAGCCGAGCCGCGAGATCAGCGTAGAGCAGTCGCGTGCGCTGAGCGTCACCCGCCATACCGAGGCCGATACCCGCTTCATGCAGCACATGATCGTCCATCACCAGCAGGCGGTGGACATGGTTGCGCTGATCGAGGGGCGCACGGACAACGCTCAGCTTATCGCCCTGGGGGGCCGCATATCCCGCTCGCAAGACGACGAGATGACGATGATGCGCGGCTGGCTGGAACAGCGCGGCGAAGCTGTGGAAGCCGACGATCTGCATGCCCACCACAGCCATGCCGGCCATCATGGCCACACCGGTCACGCAGCAACCGATCCGGACGACGTGCCCCTGATGACCGGCATGCTGTCAGCAAACCAGATGCGCGCGCTCGAGGCCGCCGAGGGCGCGCAGTTCGACCGGCTGTTCCTGGAAGGCATGATCCACCATCATGAAGGCGCGCTTCTCATGGTGGACGAGCTGATTGCCGAGCCGGGGGCGGCCGAGGACATCATCATGTCCGACTTCACCGGCCATATCGTCGCCGACCAGACGGCCGAAATCCTGCGCATGCAGGCCATGCTGGCAGAAATGCCAGCCGAAGCCGGCGAGCCGGAAGGCGATAGCGCTTCCGGTCACCATCACCACCACCATAATCACTAGACGCAGACAATCTGCGCAAACGGGGAAAGACCAGACCGATGAAACACATGCTTCACTGCACAGCCGCGCTTGGCGCCCTGATGCTTGCACTGGGATCGGCCAGTGCCCAGTCCGGCGGCGCGCCGGCCGAGGATGAACGCACCACGCTGGGCGGCGGCCTGTTCGAGGCGGAAAGCGCCAGCTGGAACATGGCTCTGGAGCACAATGTGCGCCCGATCGACGCCTTCTTTGACGAGCGCGCCCTGTTCTCGCCGCAGCAATTCATGGCCGCCATGGTGGCTGCACGCACGGCCCGCGAGAATGGCGAGGAAGCGCCGCCCCCGCCGCCGTTTACGCCTCTGGCTATGGCCAACACCGATTTCGCCTTCCAGGGCAATCACGTGATCATGGGCAATTATCACGGCTTCCTGATCTACGACATCGAGAGCGGATCGCCCGAGCTTGTCTCGGCGGTCGTCTGCCCCGGCGGTCAGGGCGATGTGTCCGTCCACGGCGACCTGCTTTTCCTGTCGGTCGAGCACAACCGCGCACGCCTCGACTGCGGCTCTGAATCGGCCGAAGGCGACGTCAATCCGGACCGTTTCCGCGGCATCCGCATTTTCGACATTTCCGACATTACCGCCCCGCGCCAGATCGCGGCGGTGCAGACCTGCCGTGGCTCGCACACGCACACGCTGGTGCCCGATCCAAACGATTCAGGCATCCTCTATGTCTACAATTCCGGCACCCAGCCGGTGCGGTCAGGCGAGGAGCTGGAGTTTTGCTCTGACGGCCAGCCGGGCGAGAACCCGGAAACCTCGCTCTACTCGATCGACATCATCCGCGTGCCGCTGGATGCGCCGGAAACGGCTGAGCTGATCTCCAGCCCGCGCATCTTTGCCGACCGCGAGACGGGGGAGATTGCCGGTCTCTGGCAGGGTGGCCAGATGGGCATTGCCAGCCAGCGCACGGCCCAGACCAATCACTGCCACGACATCACGGTCTATCCCGAGCTGAACCTTGCCGGCGGTGCGTGCAGCGGCAATGGCATTCTGCTGGACATTACCGATCCGGCCAATCCGGCCCGTATCTCCGACATCTTTGATCCGGACATGGCCTACTGGCACTCGGCCACCTTCAACAATGAAGGCGATGTGGTGGTGTTCACCGATGAGTGGGGCGGCGGGGTTGCAGCGCGCTGCCGCGCCGAGGACCCGGCCAATTGGGGTGCCAACCTGATCGCCACGATCGAGGACAACACCCTGCGCGGCCAGCGCTTCTACAAACTTCCCTCGGTTCAGGGCGCCTCGGAGAACTGCGTCGCCCACAATGGCTCGCTCATTCCGGTGCCGGGCCGCGACATCATGGTGCAGGCCTGGTACCAGGGCGGTATCTCGGTGATGGACTTCACCGACCCGCAAGCGCCGTTCGAGATTGCCTATTTCGACCGCGGGCCGGTCGATGCCGACGATCTCTTTGTTGCGGGCTACTGGTCGGCCTACTGGTATAACGGCCGCATTTACGGCAGCGAGATCGCGCGCGGCCTCGACGTGCTGCGTCTGACCGCTGGCGAGCACCTGTCGGAGGCGGAGCTTGCCGCTGCCGAAGCTGTCATGGAGACCGAGGTCAACCCGCAGACCCAGACCCGCATCGTGTGGGAAGACAGCGCCGTCGTGGCCCAGGCCTATCTCGACCAGCTCGCCCGCGGCGAAGCGGTGGAAGAGCGGCTCATGGAACGCGCCAGCAGCGAAGTCGCCCGCTGGGCCGATGGACGCATGAATCGCGGCAATCTGCGCCGCCTGTCGCGTGACCTTGCAGCCGCGGTGGAAGGCGTCGAGGGACGCGATGCGGCCCGCATCGCCGCCCTGAGCGCACTTTTCGGCCGCGCGGCCGGCTGATTACTGCCGGCCTTGCCGGTGCAGCCAGTGTGAGAATGCCCCGCCAGCGCCCGCTGGCGGGGCTTTTTCATGCCTTGCCGGCTTGTGCTGTCCTGCCTCTTGAACCGCGCATGCGTGTCCCCCACCTCTATTTTCGAGGCCATGAACAAAGGAGGTCCCTGTCATGACCCCCGAACATATCGAACAGGGTGAAACCGGTCCGGCACCGACGGTCTATGTCCGCGAAATCGCGGCGGCAGAGGTGTTCGAGCAGGTCCAGCCTGGCAATGCGATTGAAATTGATGGCGTGACGCTGGAACCCGATCAGCAGTTATACGCTATTCATGATGAGGACGGACGCCGGGTGGGTCTCTTTGCCGACCGCGACGCCGCCTTCGCCGCTGCCCGCTGGCATGGAGCCATGCCGGTCAGCGTTCACTGACAACAGGTCTATACCGGACAGCGTGCCTGTCAGTCCCTCCCCCCGGACGGCACGCTTGAATGGAACGCCTCCCGGTCCCCCGCCGGGAGGCGTTCTGCATTTTCGGGAATGTTCACAGCGAGAGTGGCTCGCCCTTGAGAAGACGCGGCAGATCGCCGGTCTCTCCGCCCGCCGTGCGCATGAAGAAGCGCCGGGCCACCGGAATGGCATTGGTCAGGGACAGGCCCAGGCCGCGGACATGACGCAGTGCCGTATTGTCATTGGAGAACAGGAGATTGAACATGTCGGTGCCCAGCGCCAGAGCAGCCGAGTCGGTCTTGCGCCAGCGCTCATAGCGCGCCAGCACCGCCTGCGATCCCGGATCGAGCCCGGCCTTGAGCGCGTCCACGATGGTTTCAGCCAGCACGGCCGCATCGCGAATGCCCAGATTGAAGCCCTGCCCTGCAATGGGATGGATGGTGCGCGCGGCATCACCCGCCAGCGCCAGACGGTCGGCGACGAACCGTTCGGCCAGCATCAGGCCCAGCGGATAGACATGGACCGGGCTTGCAGGCTTTACCGCACCAAGGAAGTCGCCAAAGCGCGCTTCCAGCGCCTCCTGAAAACCCTCGGCATCCAGGCCCCGTATCGCCCGCGCCGCAGCATCCTTCTCGGTCCACACAAGGCTGGAGCGATTGCCCGTCAGCGGCAGGATGGCAAACGGTCCTCCGGGCATGAAATATTCATAGGCGACGCCCGCATGGGGCAGTTCATGCTCAACCGTCAGCACTATGGCTGACTGGCCGTACTGGCGGCCTGTCGTGCGGATGCCGGCGCCCTCGCGAAGGCGCGACACCTTGCCGTCGCAGGCCACCACAAGCCGCGCCCGGATTGCATCCCCGTCATCAAGCAGCAGCTCCGCGTGGCCAGGATGGGCGGTCATGGACAGCGCCCGGCGTGGCGCCAGAACGGTCAGCCCGGCCTCCTCGGCGCATTTGGCCATGGCCTGACGGGTATGGCGGTTCTCCACCATATAGCCGAGCGGTTCATCCTCATCGCGCGGATGGATCTCGCGCCGGTCGAAATGCAGGCTGTCAACGCCGGGCCCGCCGGGCTTGAGCCCGTCCAGCGGCCGCCCGTCCACGACCAGAATATCCTCGATACGCTGCGCCTTGCCGTCCAGATGCCGGGCAGCGCCAACCTGTTCGAGCAACCGCCAGGAAGTGTAGGCCAGCGCCGAGGCGCGCCCGTCGAAACTGTCTGCCAGCCGGGTATCAAGCGGCAGGGCATCGACCACGGCGGTCTTCACACCGGCCCGGTGCAGGGCGAGCGCCAGCGTCAGGCCGGCAAGCCCGCCGCCGGAAATCACGACATCGCCATCGAAAATATACGGGGTTTTCATGCGTCCGACCCTAGCCGAAAGGGCCCGGAATGGAAGCGGGGCAAATGCCGCAGGCGAGTGCCCGCCTCAGTTCATACCGCCAAGCGCACGCTGCACCCAGCCCAGCGGACCGGTGAAGGCGAGCGGACCGTCCGTGACGGCAAGCGCGATGCAGATCTCGCCCGCCTCGGCCACAGGACGGTGCTCGATGTCCGGATCGGCAATGCTCATCTCGCCCTTGCCATAGCGGGCAAGCCCGTCGTCAAAGGCGCCGCACAGGACAAGGGTGAACTCCTTGCAGTCATGGGTGTGGCGCGGAACACCGCGGCCCGGCTCCAGGCGGATCAGCTCGGCTTTCGCCTCGCCTTCTCGCATCAATTCCATCACGCGAACGCCGGGACCCGCAAACTGCCAGTTTCCACCGGCTTCCAGTGCCAGATCGCGTACCGCGTCGGGCAGGGCCAGCAATTCGTCCAGGCCACGCGATGCCATGCGGGCCGCCTTTTCAGACTGCCGGCCGGACGGGGAAACACTCGCGCCGGCTTCACCGAGGCCGCCGGCCTCGGCGTCGACGACGGCGAAAATCTCCGAAAGCGCGCTGGCGCGCAGCGGCGCAGGTTCACTGACGCTGAGCAGCAGCCCTGCTGCCATTTCGGCATCATCACGCTGGCGCGCGACCGACGGATCAAGCTGGCTCTGGGTTTCGAGGAGAAGCCGCATCGGCCCTGACAGGGTACCCGAGGCATAGGCAGAGAAAATTTCGTCACCGAGATTCTGGTGTGTCATGGCGTCAGTCACGTTTCAGGCGGCCGCTGGTCGCTACGGATATTGACCGGGCCTATACCACTTCAAGGGTTCACCGATAGTTTATCGCAGTCCGGGCGCATGCAAGCCCCCTTAGAGATCGTCAGCATCGAAATGCTTTCGCAATTTGTCGAAGGCAAGGCGAAGGCGGGACTTCACCGTGCCGAGCGGCAGGCTTAGGCGGGCAGCTATCTCGCTATGCGAAAGTCCGTCAAAGAAAGCCAGTTGCAGCAGGGAGAGCTGCTCGGAAGGAAGGTCCTTCAATGCCGCCTGCACGCGCAAATCGCGGGCGCTGGCATGGGCTGCATCATCAGGGGCCATTTCCGCAGGCGGCTGAAGGGCAGGCTCTTCCGGCTCCAGCGCAGGCTTGGAGAGCCGGCGGGCCGCATCGATGCGCTTGTTGCGCGCAATGCGGAAAATCCAGGTGGAGGCAGAGGCTTGCGCCTTGTCAAACTGCCCTGCCTTTCGCCAGACGGTCAGCATGACTTCCTGCGCAATCTCTTCGGCCAGCGCGTCATCGGCGTTCAGCCGGAGCAGATAGGCCTTCACCCGCGGGGCAAAGAAATTGAACAGGGTTGCAAACGCCTCGCGATCCTCGCGGGCGGTAGCTTCCACAAGGGCATCGAGCGTCTCACGCCCGTCGGGGGCATCAGTCCTGATCTTGAAGTCCGCCAAGGAGGATAACCGCTCTCGCGCCCCGGATTGCACCAAAAGAGATTGCACCTTAACGCGGTTTAAACCGGAGCGCGCCTTGAAATCGCCGTTACCGGACATGAAACATCTTCGCCGACCGGAAGCGCCAGAACAGGACAGAGCCTCATGCGCCTCGCCACAGCCCTCGCCGCCCTCAG
>NZ_JBQLZR010000188.1:0-3942 GCF_052168375.1 Glycocaulis sp. | reverse complement strand
CCCACATTTGCGTGGATGGCGTCGCCCGCATGCTGGCAGGCGAGCCGCTCAACGCTATCTACCGGGTGAAGGGCGAGGACGGAACCTGCCGATGGGTCGAGGACCGGGGCGCCATAAGCGCCTGGGACGAGGATGGCGTTCCCGTCGAGGCCATCGGCACGCTTGTCGACATCACACGCCGCAGACGGCTGGAGATTGAGCTGGCCGACCGCGAGCAGCGCCTGAACGAAGCCATGGATGCAGGGCTTTCCGCCATATGGAGCGTTGATCTCAAAACCGGTCAGCAATCGGTGCGCGGCCAGTTGCTCGAATGGATGGGCCGCTCGATCGATGATGGCGATATTGATCCGGCCCACTGGAGCCCGATCATCCACCCGGATGATCGCGAGATCGCCCGCAAGGCACTTGGCGACATCATGGCCGGCAAAGTTGCCGGCCCGATAGATTATCGCCTGCGCGACGGGGACAGCTGGCGCTGGGTGCGGGCAAAAGGTCAGCCAACAGCCTGGGACGATGCCGGCAACCCCATCCGCTCCGGCGGTGTGGTCGTCGACATTACTGCCGAGAAGCAATACGCTGATGCGCTCGACATTGAACGCGAGCGCTTGCGCCAGATCTACGCGACCACGCCTGTAATGCTTGTCTCGCTTGGACCTGACGGAAAAGTGCTCAGGGTGAGCGAATACTGGCTCTCCTCGATGGGCTATGAGCGTGAAGCCGTCATCGGCCAGCCCTACCATGCCTTCCTGACGGAAGAGTCATGGCAGGCAGTCGAGCGGGGTGGCGGCATGGCCGGCCTCATCAGCCATGGCGGAATGCAGCAGGTCCAGGCCCGGATGGTGAAGGCCGACGGCACCATTATCGACACGGTTTCGTCCGCCACGGTCGAATATGGTCCGGACGGGAAAGCTGTCGCGGTACACGGCATCAGCCTCGACATCACCGAAAAGCTGGCAAGCGACGAGGCCCTGAAACGCTATGCCGCGGAGCTGGAACGGACCAATCGCGAACTTGACCGGTTCGCCGCCGTGGCCTCTCACGACCTGCAGGAGCCCCTGCGCAAGATTTCCGCCTTTGCCAGCCTCATCAAACGCCGCCATCAGGGCATGCTGGACCCGGAGACAGACCGCAGCCTGGAATTCCTGGTCGATGCCGCCGGGCGGATGCGCCGTCTGATCGATGATCTCTTGAGCTATTCGCGCGCGGCCAAGCGCACGCTCGACATCCGCCCGGTCAGCATGGATGCCGTGCTGGCCGAGACACTCGCGGCGCTGGAATTGCTGATCGAGGACGCCGGTGCGCAGATCGAGTCCGGGAGCCTGCCCGATGTGGAGGGAGACCCGACACTTCTGCGCCTGCTCTTGCAGAACCTCGTCTCCAACGCGCTGAAATACCGCAAGGGCGCTGGCGTCCGCGTAAACCTGTCGGCCGAACGGCGCGCCGAGGACTGGCACTTTACCGTGACCGATGACGGCATAGGCTTCGATCAGCGCTTTGCCGAAAAGATCTTTGCGCCCTTCCAGCGCCTGCATGGCCGGGAAGAGTATGAAGGGACCGGTATTGGCTTAGCGATCTGCCAGCAGGCGGTAGAGCGTCATGGCGGGCAGATATGGGTGGAATCCGAGCCGGGAACCGGCTCGAGCTTCCATTTTACCCTGCCCTTCAAGCTGCCGGCGGACGGAACCCGCGCCGCCTGAAATCAGGCGTCCGCATCGGCAGCGGGTGCCATTTCCAGCGCAATCTCGAAACGCTCGTCCGGAGACCGGGAAACGCGCGCATCCGACGGCGCCAGCCCCATGCGCACCTGCAGCGCATTGGTAACCGCCTTGAGGTCTTCGGCGACCGGCCCGATCAGGCTGGCAATGTCCTGGTCGGCGTCGGCGACCACTGTCAGCACCTCGATCGGCGCCTTCATCGACACTTGCAGCTCGCTCTTCACCTTGCGGACGCCGGCCAGGATCGACACGAACGCATCACCCTCGCTGCGGAAGCTGTCCTTGTCGGCCTGATCTTCCTGCTTGGGCCAGTTGCCGCGCGCATGCAGCGTCGCCGTATCCGATCCCGCCTTGCCTGCGAGCACGTCATGAAGCGTGTCGGTGACATAAGGGATGAAAGGCGCAAACAGTTTCAGCTGGATGATGCTGGCATGCCAGAGCGTGTGGAGGGCCGAGAGCTGGCCGGCATCGGGCTCGCCTTCAAACCGCGTCCGGCTTTTCACGATCTCGAGGTAATTGTCGCAATAGGTGCGCCAGAAGAAATCGTCCGTGACGCGCAGGGCCTGCGCATACTCGTACGATTCAAAGGCTTTCGTGGCTTTCTCCACCGTCTCGGACAGCTCACCCAGAAGCCATTTGTCCATGGGATGAGTGATATGACCGGCCTCGATATCGGCTCTCGGAGACACCGGATCGATACCCGCCTGTTCGAGTGCCATGTGCGCGAGCTTCACCGCATTCCACAGCTTGGTGACCAGCCGCTTGCCCTGATTGAGCACGTTGGGCGCCAGCGCGGTGTCATGGCCGAGCCGCGACGTGCCCGTCCAGTAGCGCACCGCGTCCGCACCGTACTCGTCCAGCAGCTTGACCGGATCGATGACATTGCCCTTGGACTTGCTCATCTTCGAGCCGTCGCTGGCAAGGCACCAGCCGGAAATGGCGATCGTGTTCCATGGCACCGCGTTCTGGTGATGGAGCGCCTTCACGATGGTGTAGAAGGCCCAGGTGCGGATGATCTCGTGGGCCTGCGGGCGCACGCTCATCGGGAAGAGGCGCTTGTGCACCTCTGCATCCAGCGCCAGCTCTTCATTGATGGAACGCGTGACAAGCTGCGGGCTGACCGAGCTGGTCGCCCAGGTATCCATCACATCGCGCTCACCCTCGACCTCGTCGCTTGTATAGCCCGCAGGCAGGTCGACCGTCGGATCGACCGGCAGGCTTTCCGGATCGGGAACGATCACCTTGCCCTCTTCGCCCGGACGGCGTGAGTACCAGACAGGCAGCGGCACACCGAAATGGCGCTGGCGCGAGATTGCCCAGTCCCATTTCAAACCCTCGACCCAGCTTTCAAAGCGCTGGCGCATGTATTCGGGCTTCCACGCGATCTCGCGGCCCTTGGCCAGGATCTCGTCCTTGAAGTCCAGCGTGCGGATGAACCATTGCGGCGTGACGATGATTTCCAGCGGCGCGCGTGAGCGCTCGGCCACGGGGATGACCTGATGGGTCGTTTCCTGTTTCAGCAGGACGCCCGCCTCGCGCAGCATCTCGATGACGGCCGCCTTCGCCGCTTCCGCCTTCTGGCCGGCGAGCGCCGCAATGGTCGCCTTGGCACCAGCCACATCCACGCTCGGCCAATCATCCGAACCGATGGGCAGGTCCTCGATCATCTTGCCGTCCGGCCCGATCACGATGCGAAGCGGCAGCTTGTGGGTGCGGTACCACTGGATGTCGGTGACATCACCGAAGGTACAGCACATCACCATGCCGGTGCCCTTTTCCGGGTCCACCGTCTCGTCGGCGACAATCGGCACCGGCACACCATAAAGCGGCGTGATCGCCTTTTTGCCGATCAGTTCCTTTGCGCGCGGATGCTCCGGGTGGATGATCAGCGCGCCGCAGGCCGCAATCAGTTCAGGGCGCGTCGTTGCGATGACCGCCGGCTCACCGCCCCCCTCAACCGCGAACGCGACATAGTTCAGCTTGCCTTCGCGCTCGGTCTCTTCCACCTCGGCCTGGGCAATCGCGGTGCGGTCCGCCGGGTCCCAGAGCGTCGGTTCAAGCCGCCGCTCCAGCAAGCCTTTGCGGTAGAGGTCGAGGAAGGACATCTGCGAGACAGTGCGGCTCTCGTCCGAGATCGTCTGGTATTCCCGGCTCCAGTCCACCGACAGGGCGAGGCGGGTGAACAGATCGCGGAATTGCTGCTCGTATTCGGGGATCACCTCGCGGC
>NZ_JBQLZR010000187.1:0-6925 GCF_052168375.1 Glycocaulis sp. | reverse complement strand
CATTTGCGGGGCCTTGGCGCGCGCATCGAGGATGTGCGCCTGCCCGGCTACCGCTTTGGCGAGACGCGGCGCGAGGGCCTGCTGATTGCCGAGTACGAAGGCTATCACGAACATGCGGGTGCCATGGCGGAAAAGCCGGATGGCTTCTCGCCGGCATTCACGAAAATGCTGGAATGGGGCGGGCGCCAGAGCGAGGCGCGCTATCGCGAAGCGCTTGCCACGCTGGACGTTTGCGGTGTTGAGGCGGCAAAGGCCTTCTCGCGCGTTGATTTCATCGTTTCGCCCACTGCGCTCGAGACCGCCTTCCCCTTTGGAGCGCCTGTTCCGTCAGGTCAGGCAGACCTGACCGCCTTTGCCAATTTTGCCGGTATTCCAGCCACAAGCGTGCCCATGGGCGTAGGCGCAAGCGGGCTGCCGCTGGGCCTGCAGATCATGGGCCGGGCCGGAGACGACTACCGTTGCATGGCGCTGGCGACCGCCTTTGACGAGCGCTTGTCAGGCCTGCCCGCCACCGCACGGGCGGACTGAATGCAGGCAATGAAAGCTTCACACTATCAACACCATACAGGGAGAATATCATGCGATTGATTGTCTGGCAGATGCCGGTTCTGGCGCGCCATGCGGGCGAATGGGAAGGCACCTACACCTATATCGACACCGACAACAAGATCCTCGACGCCCACCGCTCGCACCTGACCTGCTCCTTTCCGGAGTCCGGTGAGCACGACTACTACCAGATCAACCGCTACACCTGGGATGACGGGAAGGCGGAGGAGCATCACTTCCCGGCGAAATATGCCGAAGGGCGCATCTGGTGGGATACAGACCGCATCGAGGGTTGCGCCTGGGAGATCGACCCCAAGACGGTTGTCCTGACCTGGAAGCGCAAGGACCTGCCGGAGGAATATCTCTACGAGATGATCCAGCTTTCGGACTGCGGCAACAAGCGTGGCCGTACATGGCACTGGTTCCGCAATGACGAGCTCTACATGCGCACAGTCATCAAGGAACGGCGGGTAAAATAGGCCCGCGCGTGACATTACAGGCAGGGCTGGCCTTGCCAGCCCTGCCGCGCGTGCCGAACCCGGTGCCGTCAGATGATGCCGCGCTCCGCCAGCGTGTCGATAACGCGCTGCTGGCGGGCCTTGTAGAACTCCCGGCCCGGCACGCTGACCTCGCCATCAGCCAGCAGCGAATTGGCCGGATGCAGCTGTGCCCTCGCGTATTCGCGCGCGTACAGCGCCGCTGGCGTGCGGGCGAGCAGGTTTGGCATGCCAGCGCGGTGGCGCAGGCGGCGGGCGAGGGCGATGTCCACCTCGCCATAGGCGCACATGGACGGGCCGGAGGCAGCCTCCGCAATCACAAGCCCCCTGGGATCAACGATCTTGGAGCCACGGTCGGCCGAGTTCTGCGGGATGGGCGTTCCCGTCATGCCGCCCGTATTGGCCGAGACCACATAGGCGATGTTCTCGATCGCCCTGGCCTGCTTGGCGATATTCTTGGGCGTCGCGAGCGGGCTGGCCGCTTCACTGGTCGGGTGGATGAAGACTTCCGCGCCTTTCATGGCATGGCAGCGCGCAATCTCCGGATAGAGGATTTCTTCAGACGCGATGGCAGCAAGCCGGCCGATCTCCGTATCGGCGACAGGAAAGAGCGCGTCCTCGCCATAGGCGTCGAGATAGGCGTCGAGCACGTCATACGGGCTTGGCGCATACATCGAGATAAGGCGGCGATAGCGCAGAACTGTGTCGCCCGCCGGCGACAGGACGAAGCAGGCCTGGAAATAGAGATCGGGAAAATGCGGGTCAGTCTCGTAGGCATTGCCGCCAAGATAGACCTGATGCTTTACCGCCAGTTCCGCCAGCGCCGCATATTCGCGGCCGTCGGGATCGAAGGCGGCCTTGGCGCGCCATTGCGCGGCCGTTTCGCCCATGGGAAAGCCGGTCAGTGCATATTCGGGAAGAACGACCAGCCTCACACCGTCCCCGATAAAGGCCTTCGACCCTGCGATCTCCCGGCTCATCCGCGCAATCGAGGCCATGACACGCTCGCGGGCTTCTTCAGGCCTCGCACAGTCGTTTACCGCCGCGCACAGGCTTTGCAGGGCAAGCGCGATATAGGCAGGGCCGGAAGGAGCAGGAGCGTTCATGGCGTATCCGTTGGCAAGGGTGGATTGAGAGGCTGGCGGGCAGGGCGAAACAGGTTAGAAGATATTGCAGAACAAGGGGGAGTTACCGGTGAATACCGTCCCGTCTCAGAAAAAAGCCAGGGTAAAGCTCGGTCCGGAGCTTATCGACGAGGCTTTGCCGACACCGCTTTACCACCAGATCTTTCTTGTGCTGCGTGACCGTATCCGGGCGGGTGATTTCCCGACCGGTTCCGTCATGCCCGGCGAACAGGAACTGACCGGACTTTTCAACGTCTCGCGCATTACCGTGAAGCGGGCGATGAACGAGCTTGCGGCGCACGGCTTTGTCACGCGTCATCGCGGGCGCGGCACGGTCGTGGCGTATAACGCTGCTGTACCAGTCGTCTATGGCCGTTTTGACACCCTTTTCGATGCGCTCAAGCGCATGGGGCTGGAAACCAAGGTCGCGCTTCTGGAAGTCGCGGATGTGAAGGCCGATGCCAGCCTGGCGGCGGAAATGAATCTCGACGAGGGAGAAATGGTGCAGCGGGCCGTGCGCCTGCGCAGCCTCGAAGGCGATACCTTCTCCTACCTGCTTACCTACGTGCCCGGCGACATTGCCAAATCCTACTCGCGTGAGGAGCTGGCGCGCGAACCGCTGCTCTCGCTTCTTGAGCGGTCGGGCAAGGTGGCGACCGAAGCCGAGCAGACGATTACCGCTGTCGCGGCAGAGCCGCATGTCGCCACACCGCTGAAGGTGTCGCCCGGTTCGCCATTGCTGCGCATCGTGCGGATCATGCGCGACTCCACCGGCCGTGCTGTCCAGCACATCACCGCCTATTACCGCCCTGAACGCTTCAGCTATCACATGCATCTCCAGCGCGATGGCGGTGACGGCCCGGCCTGGACGCCCGTCGACCGCAAATAGGCTTTCCCTGTCCGCCCAAGCGGGTTGACCGCAAAGGGCTTTGGCGACCAAATGGTATAGAGTTATACCAATTTCGCCAAGGACGGGACTGATGGACGCTGCGGGCTGGCTGACGCTTCTGCACCTGCTGATTTTTGTCTACTGGCTGGGCGCCGATCTGGGCGCCTTCCTGTCTGCCTCCGTGCTGGCAGATGCCAGCAGGACCGCGCCGGCCCGGATGGCCGCGGCAGGCATACTCCTCAATGTCGACATGGCGCCCCGCATGGCGCTGATCTTCGCCCTGCCGACAGGGCTGGCGCTGGCGGTTGCGAAGGGCTGGCTCACGCTGGCACCGTTCTGGGTGGTTTTCGCCTTTCTTGGCGCGATGGTCTGGGCGGCGATTGCCTGGCGCATTCACCTCGCGCATGGACGCGCCCCGGTGATCGCGCAACTCGACCGCTATTGGCGGATAGCTTTTGCGCTTGGCCTGCTCCTCGCCGGGCTTGCGGCTTTTGCTGGCTTTCTCCAGATGCCGGCCTTCCTTGCAGGCAAGCTGTTCATCCTTGCCGGCGCTGTCGCGCTGGGTCTTGCCATCCGCATTGTCCTGAAGCCGTTCGAAGCCGCCATCGGCGTGCTGGCGGCAGGCAAGGCCGATGACGCTACGAATGCAGTGATCGCCAGCGCCATTCAGCGAGTACGCATCCTCGTTGTCTTGCTCTGGGGCTTGCTTCTGGGTGCGGCGTGGCTCGGCCTCGCAACACCGGCCTGAGGGAGGAAAGCATGGCAGTCAGAAAAATGACGCTCGATGGCCTTGCCGCCCGCCTGGAGGCAGCCAGCGGCGTCGGCACGGTCAGTACCGACCCCGCCCGCTGTGCACTGTTATCGCAGGATGTCTGGTCGAAAGGGGAAACCGCGCTCGCCGTGGTCCGTCCGGAAAGTCAGCAGGCGGTGGCGGCATTGTTGCCTGTCATTGCTGCTGAAGGGCTGGCAGCCTTTCCTCGTGGCGGCGGCATGTCCTACACGGGCGGCTATACACCAGACCGTCCGGGCATCGTGGTCGATCTGGGCGCGCTCGACCGGGTTTTAGAGATCAATCGCGACGACATGTATGTCCGCGTCGAGGCGGGCTGCACGTGGGATACGCTTTACCGGGCCTTGAAGCCGCTGGGTCTGCGCACCCCGTTCTGGGGGCCATTGTCCGGTATCAGTTCCACGATTGGCGGCGGGCTGTCGCAGAACAACGCCTTCTTTGGTGCCGGGATTTACGGGCCGGGCAGTGACAGCGTGCTCTCGGTAACGGTCGCGCTGGCCGATGGCAGTCTCTTGCGGACGGGCAGTGCGGGCACAGCCGGCGGGCACCCCTTTTTCCGCCAGTACGGGCCGGACCTGACCGGCGTGTTTCTGGGCGATTGCGGTGCGCTGGGGTTCAAGACCGAGGCGACGCTCCGTCTCATACCCATGCCCGAACACGAGATGTATGGCTCATTCGCGTTTGCCGATGCCGATACTCTGACGCGCGCGATGAGCGAAGTCGCCAGAGCCAATCTAGCTTCGGAAGTGTTCGGGTTTGACCCCGGTCTTGCCCGGGTGCGCCTGAAGCGCGCGTCGCTCACCAGCGATGCCAAGGCCTTGGCAAAGGTCGTGACGGGGCAGGGCGGCCTGCTGAAGGGTGTCGCGGAAGGTGCCCGCATGGCGCTCGCAGGGCGCGGGTTTGTCGGCGAGGCAGACTACACCTTGCATGTCGTCGTCGAGGGGCGGTCAAAGGCTGGCACCGCAGACGATTTCGCGCGGCTGGAAGCGATGGCGCAGGGCGCAGGCGGAAAGCGGATCGAGAACACCATACCCAAGGTCATTCGTGCGAACCCGTTTACCCCTCTCAACAATATGCTGGGGCCGGAAGGGGAAAGATGGGTGCCGGTGCACGGCATCGTCCGCCACAGCGATGCGGCAGCCTGCTGGCAGGCGCTTGAGGACGCGTTTGCAGAGCGGCAGGAGGCCTTCGCCCGTCACAGCGTCCAGACCGGCTATCTGGTCACGACGCTTGGTACGACCGGTTTCCTCATCGAGCCTGTCTTCCTCTGGCCGGAAACGCTTTTTGCCCTTCACGAGGCAAGTGTCGAGAAGTCCTGGCTCGACCGTTTGCCGCGCCATGCCGACAATCCTGAGGCCAGCGCTGTCGTCGCCGAAGCGCGACAGGCCGTGATCGAGGTTTTCAGCCGCTTCGCAGCGGCCCATTTCCAGATCGGACGATCCTATCCGTTTGCAGGGACCCGTTCCGGCCCGGCACTGAACCTGCTGACCGGCATCAAGACGGCACTTGATCCGCACAATATCATCAATCCGGGCGTGCTCGGGCTGGAGGCTGAACGTTGAGTGCTACATTGATTGATGTCGCCAATCCCAGAACAGGCCAGGTGGACTACCGGTTTGAACCGGTCAGCGGCGCTGGCCTCGATGCCATGGCCGCCCGCCTGCGCGCTGGCCAGCGCGGCTGGGCGGCAAGGCCGGTGGAGGAGCGCTGTCAGGCCCTGACGGGCTGGGCCGCGGCCATTGAACGCCACAAGGACGCCATTGCTGCAGCGCTGGAGGCCGATACAGGCCGGCGCCGGATCGCGGCTCTGGAAGTTGACGGCGTGATTGCCTCCTTGAGGGGGTGGGCGGCTGCTGCGCCCGGCCTTCTGCCAGCGCCGCGCTGGGTGGAAGGCCGGTCAAACCCTGCAATCCGCCATATCGCGCAGGACGTGCCCTATGCGCTCGCAGGCGTCATCAGCCCCTGGAATTTTCCCCTGACCCTCTCGCTGATCGACACTATTCCTGCCCTGCTGGCAGGGTGCGCCGTGGTCGTGAAGCCGTCCGAGGTCACGCCCCGCTTTGTGGAGCCGCTGAATGTTGCCGTGGCAGAGGCAGGCCTTGCTGATGTCCTGGCCTTTGCGCCCGGTGCCGGCGAGACCGGTGCCCAGATGATCGACCGGGTCGATGTGGTCTGCTTCACCGGCTCGGTTCCGACTGGAAAGAAGGTGGCGGTGCGGGCTGCGGGTCGCTTGATCCCGGCCTTTCTGGAGCTTGGCGGCAAGGATCCACTGGTCATTCTGGAAAGCGCCGATCTCGACCGCGCCGTGACGGCTGCGCTGCGCGGCTCTGTGCTGTCTACCGGGCAGGCCTGCCAGTCGATCGAGCGCATCTATGTCGCCCGCCCGCTCCATGACCGGTTTCTGGCCCGTCTGGTCGAGGCGGCGCGCGCGGTTCGGTTCAACTGGCCTGACATCAATGCAGGCGAGATTGGTCCGATGATCTTTGCCCGGCAGGCGCAGATCATCGCCAGCCAGCTGGAAGATGCCGTTTCGAAGGGCGCGACGGTCCTGACCGGCGGCGTGGTTGAACGCCATGATGGCGGTTACTGGATCGCGCCAACCGTACTCGGCAATGTCACGCACGATATGAGCGTGATTACGGACGAGACCTTCGGTCCAGTCCTGCCGGTGATGGCGTTCGATACGGTCGAGGAGGCGGTGCGGCTGGCCAATGACACCGTGTACGGGCTGTCGGCCGCCGTCATCGCGGGCACGCTCGAGGAAGCCGAGGCAGTTGCGCGCCAGCTTGATGCCGGCGCTGTCACGCTGAACGATGCAGCCCTGACGGCCCTGTTCCACGAGGCGGAAAAGCAGAGCTTCCGGCATTCCGGTCTTGGCCCGTCGCGCATGGGCGCAGCCGGTTTGTTGCGCTTCCTGCGGCGCAAGGCGTTGATTGCGCAGACAGGCGCGCCTGCACCCCTGGCGGCTTTCAGCGAAGGCGGCTGAGCCGCCTTCGCCTCGCCCCTTACGCGAAGGCCTGATGGCCTGTGATGGCGCGTCCCAGGATCAGGGCGTGGATATCGTGTGTGCCCTCATAGG
>NZ_JBQLZR010000186.1:0-3247 GCF_052168375.1 Glycocaulis sp. | reverse complement strand
TCGCTGGGCGTAAAGGCGGCGGCCTTCCCGCTCTTCTTCTGGCTGCCTATCGCCTACCACACTACGCCGCCGGTTGTGTCGGCCCTGTTTGGCGCTCTCCTGACCAAGGTTGGCATCTATGCCGCCTTCCGCATCTTCATGCTGCTGTTTGAAGGCACGACCGGGATTGTCGGCGAGGTGGTGGTCTGGGTTGCGGCCATCACGATGATTTCCGGGGCAATCGCCGCGCTGATCCAGACCGATCTGCGCCGGATGCTGGCCTTCCTGATCGTGTCGGGCATGGGCTATCTGATGATGGGGCTTGCGCTGTCGACGCCTGAAGGCGTCAGCGCAGCCAGCTTCTATCTGGTCCACGACATCGTCGTGAAGGGTGCCGTCTTCCTGCTGGCAGGCGTGATCGCGTATGCGGCGGGAACCTCCGACTTTGCGAAAATGGGCGGGCTAATCCGCTCCCATCCGGTACTTGCGTTGATCTTCCTTGGCGCAGGTCTTTCGCTTGCCGGCCTGCCGCCCTTCTCGGGCTTCTGGGCAAAAGTGCTGGTAGCCGATGCCGCCTTTGACGGGGCCCGTCCGATCCTTGGCGGTATCGCGCTCGGCACCGGCCTCATCAGCCTGCTCTGCGTGGTGAAGATCTGGATGGAGGCCTTCTGGAAGGCCGCGCCACAGGGCATGAGCGTGACCGCGCGCCTGCCGTTGTCCATGGTCGTTCCGGCGACCGCCCTGGTGCTGGTGAGCCTCGCCATCGGCCTCTATGCCGATCCGCTAATGGAGCTGGCGTCCATTGCCGGTAACGGGCTGGCCGATCCGTCTGCCTATATCGACGCTGTGATGGGGGCCGGCCAATGAACCCGCTTCGCCTGATCTCCAAGCTCTTCATCTGGGCCCATCTGGGCGTCATCTTCATCATCGAGCTGTTCAAGTCGTCGTTTGCGGTCGCATGGGCGGTGGTCAATCCGTCGATCCGGATCAATCCGGCCATTCTCGCGGTGCCGCTGGACCTGAAAAGCGACATTCATATCGCGACGCTTGCAAACCTCGTCTCGCTTACTCCTGGCACGACTTCGCTGCACGTCTCCGAGGACCGCAAGTTCCTCTACGTACACGCGCTCGACTGCCCGGACCCGGATGTCATCATCTCCGGCATCAAGACGACGTTTGAAAGCATTCTGCTGAAGTCGGAGGCATAGACGCCATGTTCGATATGTTTTCCGCCTATTTGCTGAGCGGGCTGGTGCTGGGCCTCCTCCTGACCGGCGTGCGCCTGGTCATGGGGCCGGGGCTTGCCGACCGGTTTGTCGCGCTGGACATGATGACGGTGCTGGCCATCGCCATCACCGCGCTGACCACGCTCGTTACCGGCCGCCCGGAGTTTCTCGATATCGGGCTTGGACTCGCCGTCACCGGTTTTGTGGCCACGGTCGCGCTCGCCGTCTTCCTCGAACGCAAGGAGAGTGACCAATGATCCGCGAGATTATCGGCGGCGCCCTCATGCTGGGCGGCATGGCTTTCCTGTTGATCGCGGCAATTGGCGTGTTCCGCCTGCCTGATCCCTTCCTGCGCATGCATGCCTCGACCAAGGCGGGCACGCTGGGGGCTGGCCTTCTGGTTGCGGGTGTTGCTGTGGCCTACACCGAAGGCAATCTTGGGCTGACCGCTTTCCTGATCATCATCTTCCTGTTCGGAACCCTGCCGGTAGCGGGCCATCTGCTCGGCCGCGCCATGTATGTCTCGGGGGCCGATTTCGTGATGAAAGACGGCAATGACGGGCTCAAGGGCATCTTGCCGCGCGCCGAGGAGTCACTCGAAGTGCGCCTTGCCGGGCGCAGTCCGGATGCCGCGCTGCCCAGTCCGGAAAAGGCCAGTGAGAAGGCCAACAAGGCGAAGGTGAAGACCCGGGAATAAATTAAGGGCGGCTCTGATGAGCCGCCCTTTTTTGTTCTGCAACGCATCCGCGTTGCGGTGTTCCGCGAAAAGTCGCGGGCGGCCTTTGGCCTTGCGAACGCCGTTTCGGCGTCCGTGCGGCACGAAGCCGGCCTGCCCCGCGCAAAGACAGGGCAGGCTGAGCACCGCTGCCTAGTTCGACGGACGCCAGACACCATCCGGGCCCTGGCAGACCCATTCATACCGGCCGGTCAGTTCCACCTGGCGGCAGTTCTGGCTGACCTGCTGGCTCGGATAGGAAGGCTGAACGCCGCGCGGCTGATAGGCATAAGGGTCATAACCCGGGCCACCGGCAAGCTGGCTGTCATCCTGATAGGCATAGCCCGAATTGTCGTAATAGGGATCATAGCCCTGCTGGCCGTAGGCCGGCTGGGTATAGCCTTGCTGGCTGTAGCCGTATTGCTGGCCATAGGGCTGCTGGTAGCCGACCTGAGGGCGCGGGCCGCCGGGCAGATGATCGCAATTGCTGCCGCGTCCGCCGCTGACAGCGCCGCCGGCGAGTGCGCCGATGCCGGCACCGGCGATCACTGCGCCATCATTCGACCGGCGCTGATAGGGCTCGACATAGCCACGGCCGCGATGACCGCGATAGCCGCGGCCACGATCCCAGCCGCGATGGCCATAGGACTGGTTGCGGTAATGATCGTCGCGGCGGTCCGATTCGCGCGCATTGTGGATCTGCGCGCCGACAACCGCGCCCAGAAGGCCGCCAATCACGGCGCCGGCAACCTGCTGGTTGCGTTGCTGTGACAGGCATTCCTGATAGGTCTGCTGGGCCTGTGCCGCAGGGGCGAGGGCCATGGGAGCCGCGATAGCGGCCGCCAGAATGGCCGAGCTTTTGAGTACGTGTTTCATCGCGAAGGGGCTCCTTTCGTGCCGGGTCCTTGTAGCGTTAACAGACCTTGCCAGATCGTGGATGAGCGTAACATGAACGAAAACCGCCCCGCCGATGAAGGGCGGGGCGGCAGTCGCGTCGTCCCTGACGGATCGGACTACTGGACCCTTGCAACCTGCCAGTAGCCATACTGGTCCTGACACATGCGCACGCGGTCATAGGCGACCTCGCCATTGGGCAGGAAGATTTCCGCATCCCCCCAGCGGCAGCGCTGATTGCCCCAGTTGTGGAAGTCGCGGGCATGGACCACACCGCGCACGCCCGAATACGGGTTGTGCCAGTAATAGGGATTGCCCGTGTTGAAGGCATAATGGGTGGCGTAGTGATACTGGCCGCGGTCGCAATCGCTCAGGGCGGCGCCGAGCCCGCCGCCGATCAGGCCGCCAGCCAGCAGCGCGCCGGCATCACCAT
>NZ_JBQLZR010000185.1:0-6994 GCF_052168375.1 Glycocaulis sp. | reverse complement strand
CTGAACGCTGTGCAGGACAGGCCCCTGACCGAGATGGTGCCCACCGAAGCCTTGCGTGATTTTGACAGCGAGATCCGCGATCTGAACGCCAGGCTGGACGCTCTCGCCGAAGCGCCGACGCAAGCCGAGGCCACTGATCCGGCGGCCCTGGCCGAGCTGGAAGTCCGCCTTCAAGACAGGCTTGCCACGCTTGAGGCCGAACTGGAGAGCGTCCGTTCAACGGCAGAAGCGGCAGGCACGCAAGGCGATACCGCTGCAATTGACCTTGCACCGGTCGAGGAGCGCCTGTCCGCACTGGAGACAAGCCTGCAACAGGTGCGCGGCGAGCTGACTGCCGCCATGGACGCAAACGATGTCCGTGCCACCGAGGCCCGGGAGGCCCTCTCCGCCGAGATGTCAGCCTTTGTTGAAGCCAGTGAAACCCGTGTCTCTGACCGCATCGATACGCTGGAGGCCCGCCTCTCGGCTGCAGAAGCGAGCGCAGGCGGCGAGGCAGCGGCGGTTGAGCGCTCGGCAGCGCGTGTGCTCGCCTACACCGCCCTTCGGGAGGCGGCACAGGGTTCGGAAAGCTTTGAAGCCGAGCGGGCCAATCTTGCACGCCTCTGGCCCGGCGCACCGGGCCTTGGCGCGCTACAACCCCATGCCCGGCGCGGTGTCCCGTCCGCAGATGAGCTGGCCCAGAGTTTTCCCGCCGCATCCATCACCAGTGCCTCGGGCGAGACCCGGCGCTTCATGGGCCTGTTCGAGCTTCGCCCCGCCGACAGCGCGCCTGACAGTGCGCTGGCCCTGACACGTCAGGCCGAAAGCCGTCTGGCGCGCGGTGACCTTGCAGGCGCCGTCGAGGCCGCAGGACGCCTCGAAGGCGAAGCGGGCAGCGCTGCCGCAGACTGGCTCACCTCCGCGCGCGCCCGGCTGGACATCGAGACAGCCCTTGCCACATTGCGCAATGCCTTGAGCGAAGACGCAGCCACACAAGGCAGGAGCACGCCATGATCCGTCTCATCCTTACCGTTGCCTTGTGCGTCCTGACGGCGATCCTGGCGGTCTGGCTGACGCTCAATCCCGGAACAGCCAGCTTCGAGTTTCTCGGCTGGCAGGCCGAAACCAGCTTCGCCCTGTTCATGGGCGTGCTCATCGTCACGGCGTTTCTGCTGGCCGTGCTCTGGTGGCTGATTGCCAAGGTCTGGGGCGCACCTGACGCCTGGCGCAAGCTGCGCCAGCGCCGCCGCCGCGAACAGGGCGTGGATGCGCTGGAGCGCGCCCTCATCGCTGCAGCCGCCGGTGAGGGCGAACTGGCCGTCCGGCAAGCGGCAAGGGCCGATGCCCTGCTGGAGCGTCCCGCCCTCTCGCGCCTTTTGGCCGCACGGGCAGCGGAGGCCGCCGGCAATCTTCTGGCGGCGCGCGGCCATTACGAGGCGCTTCTGGAGGACCCCAAGACCCGCCTGGTTGCGCACCGCGGCCTCTCGGTCCTGGCCGAGACGCAAGGTGAGACCGGCAATGTGATCACCCATGCCGGCAAGGCCTATGCCGAAGCGCGCAATGCCCGCTGGGCCTTCGACAGCCTGTTCAATGCGCAGATTGCCGCCGCGCGCTGGGACGAAGCACTTGAAACCCTGACAGAGGGCGAAAAGCGCCGCCACCTGCCGCCGGACAATGCGGGGCGCCGCCGCGCCGTGATCCTGACCGTGCAGGCCCGCCAGTTGCGCCAGAGCGATGCGGAAAAGGCCACCAATCTGGCTGAACGCGCAGCCTCTGCCTCGCCGGGCTTTGCGCCTGCCGCCGTTCTGGCCGGGGAGTTGCTGCCCGGGCGCCGCCGCCACCGCAAGGCGGCTGACATTCTGGAAAGCGCCTGGCGTCTGCGCCCCCACCCGGCGATAGCCCGCGCCTATGGCGATCTGCGCAAGTCCGACACGCCCGCAAAGCGGGCCGCCCGCCTGCGCACGCTTGCCGAACTCAATCCCGATCATCGCGAATCCCGCCTCCTGCTGGCGGGCATTGCCCTGCAGCAGCGCAATATGGAGGCGGCCCGCGCCGCCCTGACACCGCTTCTGAGCGAAAATCCGTTGAGCGCGCGCGTGTGTGCGCTCGCCGCGCGCCTGTCACGTCTCGAAGGCGATGAGGATGCCGCCCAGCGCTTTCTGGCTCGGGCCACCCATGCGCCGGGCGAGGCGGACTGGTCCGACATCGATGCGGACGGGGAGGCCTTCAACTTTGCCGAAAGCGACTGGCAGCGCCTTGTCTACGCCTGGGGCGACGAGGACCGTCTCATCCATCCACGCCATGAACGCTTTGAGATGATCGCCGAAGCCCTGCCCGACCGCATCCTTCTCGAAGCGCCAAGGAAAGCCGCTCCGCAGGCCGCTGCAAAAGACCCTGCTGCAACTGAAACCGATGCTGTCATCATCGCGCCGGCGCCCTTACCAGACCGGGAAACGCGCCGCCGGGAGGAGATCCCTGCCAGCGGCCCGCGCTTTGCGCCCGATGATCCAGGCGTAAGCGATGACGAGGACAACCGGTAGGCAGGAAGGGCGTCACGATGGCACGGCTGATCGTGGGGGTGAGCGGGGGTTCGGCCTCCGGCAAGACGGAGATTGCGCGCGCCGCTGCACGGGCCCTGAAGCCCATGACGGCGCTGGTGATGGCCGAGGATGACTATTACGGCGATCACGGCGCCTCACCGGATTTTGACGCCGCCCGCTTCAATTTCGACCATCCCGCCTCGCGCGATCACGCGCTGCTGGCCGACCATCTGGAGGCGCTGCGCCGGGGCGAGACGATCGACGCCCCGATCTATGATTTCACCATCCACCGCCGCCGCACCGATACGCGCCGCATTGCGCCGTGCGACATCATCCTCGTGGAAGGCATCCACCTTTTCTGCGATGAACCGCTCAAAGACCTGTTCGACATTCGCGTCTATGTCGATGCGCCCGACGATATCCGCCTCGCACGCCGGCTCTTGCGCGATGTGAATGAACGTGGCCGGACCGCCCAGTCCGTCGTCGGCCAGTATCTGGGAACGGTGCGCCCCATGCACCATGAATGGACCCACCCGAACGCCGGATGTGCCGACATCGTCATTGGCAATGACGCCGCCGCTGCCCGCCCGGCCGACCATCTCGAAGCATTCTTCGATGCGCTGGCCAAACCCGTGGTCGAGGCGATACGGGAACGTCTTTAGTTTTCGCAACGCATTCCCCGCCTGCGCGGGGATGACGAGGTTGGGGTGTTGGTATCTGGTGTTGCAGAAGGTGCTCTGGCCTTTCCACCGGGGTCCCCGCCCCCGAGCGGGGACCCAGACTCCAGATGCGCCGTACTTTGCGACCTGCAGGCGGAAGAAAGACTGGATCCCGGGTCAAGCCCGGGAACCCGGCTGAAGGATAGAGCGCAAGTCAGGCGCGGCTGCGCGCCCCTGAAACGTGTCGTCGAGACCTCACGCACAAGCCCGCTTGCGAAGACACACGTTCGCGGATAGTTTGCGCGCCGTCGCAGGAAGGGCTATAGCCCCGCCTCCTGCCTCCGCCCGTTATACAACGTGGCAAAGCCGCTTTAGCTCAGCTGGTAGAGCAACGCATTCGTAATGCGTAGGTCGCGTGTTCGAGTCACGCAAGCGGCACCATTTCTCCCATTATTGCGCGATTTTCGCCTCTGGGACCTCCGGCAGGTTTGCTCGTAAAAACATGTGTGTTCGCCCGTGACGCTTAGCGCAGACCTGCGCTTGCAAGCTGCCCCTTCCCCTTCGCCCCGCTTCCCCTATCATCGCACCCGTAAAGGCCCGTCAGTGGCCCGTGCGCAAGGGCGAAACGCCCGGCGCGAACGTTGAGGGAGGAGACGCGAATGATCGATGCGGGCAAGCTCGTATCCATGGCCGATGTGCTGCGCCAGCAGGCCGTCGTGAACGGCAAAGTCACGGCCCAGGTTTTTGCAGACCGCACCACGAGCTATGCGGCGCTGGACGCCCATGCGAGCAGGGTCGCAAACGGGCTGATCGCGCTTGGCTGCAAGCCGGGCACCCGCATCGGGCATCTGGGCAAGAATAGCGACTATTTCGCAGAGCTGCTCTTTGGCGCCGCCAAGGCGCGCTGCGTGCTGACCGGCGTTAACTGGCGCCTCGCCGCGCCGGAGATCGGCTACATCCTGAAAGATGCCGGCGTCACCACGCTCTTTCTCGATGCGGAATACTATTCGCTTGCAGAAAGCCTGCTGGCCGGCCTGCCGGAGCTGAAAACGATCATCGCCCTTGATGGCGGACATGCCAGCTGGCCGGGCTATGCGCGCTGGCGCGACAGCCAGACCGATACCGATCCGATGCTGGATACCGGTCCGGGCGAGGATGTATTGCAGCTCTACACCTCGGGCACCACCGGTCACCCCAAAGGCGTGGTCCTGAGCCACGGGGCCTATCTTTCCCTTTTCGAGCAGGGGCTGAAAGACGGGTTCGTGACCTGGGAGCCGGGTGATCCGAACCTGGTTGCCATGCCCTATTTCCACGTCGCAGGCACGAACTGGGCGCTGCTGGGCTTCTATCAGGCGGCCACCAACATCATCGTGAAGGAGGTGGATCCGGTCGCCATCCTTGACCTTATCGAGCGCTACAAGGTGCAGACGAGCTTCTTTGTGCCGGCGGTCATCCTGTTTCTGGTGCAGGCGAGCGCGGCCAAGCCTCGAGATTTCTCGTCCTTGCGCCTTGTCGCCTATGGCGCCTCGCCCATCGCCGAGGAATTGCTGCTGAAAGCGGCAAAAATCTTCGAGTGCGGCTTCCTGCAATTCTATGGGCTGACCGAGACGAATGGCGCAGCGGTACACCTGCCGCCCGCCGACCATGACCCGGCCCGCGGCAAGCTGCGCGCCGCCGGAAAGCCCAATGCCGGCATCGAGATACGCGTTGTTGGCGAGGATGGCGGCCCTGTCGCGCAAGGCGAGGTCGGCGAGGTGTGGATACGCGGCGCCAGCCTGATGAAAGGCTACTGGAACCGCCCGGACGCCACCGCCGAGACGATCAATGCCGATGGCTGGTTCCGCTCTGGTGATGCGGGTTATCTCGATGCGGATGGCTATCTCTTCATCCATGACCGGGTGAAGGACATGATCATTTCCGGCGGCGAGAACATCTACCCCGCAGAGGTGGAAAACGCGCTCTTCTCCCATCCGGGCGTTGCCGATGTGGCCGTCATCGGCGTGCCGGACGAGCGCTGGGGCGAGGCGGTGAAAGCCGTTGTGGTGAAGGCGCCGGGATCGGACGCAAGTGCCGAGGCCCTCATCGCTCATGCCCGCGAACGCATCGCCGCCTACAAGGTGCCCAAGAGCGTCGATTTCATCGACATGCTGCCGCGCAACCCGACAGGCAAGATATTGAAGCGGGTCCTGCGCGAGCCCTACTGGAAAGGCCGGGACAGGGCGGTCAGCTGACCGCCCCCTTACGGCGCGATCTCCTCACCCTGCCAGTCATAGCACCGCCCTGACGCCGCCGGGGTAAGCGCCTCAATGACTTCCAGCAGGCACCGGGCGCTGTAATCGGGCATGAAGAGCTTGCCCTCGGGCACATTGCCGCGAAAGGGCTCCGACAGGGCCGTCTCCACCGTGCCGGGGTGCAGGCCCACAATCAGCGCATCGCGGCGCTTGCGGGCGAGCTCCACCGAACAGGTGCGGATGATCTGGTTCAGCGCCGCCTTCGACGCGCGATAGGCATGCCACCCGCCAAGCCGGTTATCACTGATGGAGCCAACGCGGGCCGACAGTGCCGCAAAGACCGCCTTGCCTTCCCGTGGCAGAGCATCCAGCAGCGCGCCCGCCACAAGGGCCGGACCTGTGGTGTTGACGGCAAGAACCTTCGCCATGCTTCCCGCATCCAGATGGCGCCATGTCTTTTCCGGCGCGAGCCCTTCATCGTGCAGAATGCCGCTGGCAACGATCACAAGGTGCACCGGCCCTGCAGATCTGATCGGCTCCAGCGCGGCTTCGATGCTATCGGGATTTTCAAGGTCAATCCGGCCCGGATGTATTTTCACCCCGTCTGGCGCAGCACCAGAACGCGACAGGGCGTGGATCTCGCCGCAGCGTGCATCACCGGAAAGATGGCGCACGAAGGCGGCGCCGATGCCACCGGAGGCTCCGATGATCACGGCGCGGTAGTTTTCAGGCAGGGAGGAAAGGGTCACGTTCATGCGTGGCAGAACTAGGCCGCTGACCCTGAAGAAAAAGGCCGCCTAGAGATGCAGCGCGTCGTTCGCCGTATCCTGGACAGTGCGCATCAGGCGGAAGCTCGCCGTACGGTCCTTGCCATTGAAGAACTCGTTCTTGTCCAGAATGGTCAGATGGCCACCCAGCGCCTCGGAATCGACCCGCGCCGATCCGGTGAGGATGAGGAGCGGCGTGCCACGCGCGATCTTTTCCGCCGTACGGACCGTGTCGGACGGATCGATTGAGTCCGGCAGGCGCAGATCGACAATGATCAGATCGTACTGGCGTTTGGCCAGCTTGCGCTTGGCGTCACCCAGCGTGCGGACAACTTCCAGCTCGAACTCGTAGCCGCCGGCATCGCAAAGCGCCTGCTGCAACAGCATGGCGTCAGCGAAGTCATCCTCGACATGGAGGACGCGCAGGGTCTGGGTGGTATTTGCAACAGTGCTCATGCTTTCACGCTATCGCTGCGCGCTTAGCAAAGCGTAAAGATGCGCATTATCCTGCGAGGGGATCGGCGATTTTTTTGCCGGTGCGGGCGGCAGCCGCTTTCAACGTATTGGCAAGCAATACAGCGATGGTCATGGGGCCAATACCGCCGGGAACCGGCGTGATGTGGCCTGCGACCTTTTCGCTCGCCACAAAGGCGACATCGCCGGTCAGGCCCGCATCCGTGCGGTTGATCCCGACATCAAGGACACACGCGCCCGGCTTGATCCAGTCAGCCTGCACCATGCCCGGCCGCCCGACGGCGGCAACCAGAATGTCGGCCGAGCGGCAGACACCCGGCAGATCACGGGTGCGCGAATGGGCG
>NZ_JBQLZR010000184.1:0-7680 GCF_052168375.1 Glycocaulis sp. | reverse complement strand
CTCGAGACCGAGGTGAATGTGGCGCGCCAGCGTGTAGCATCGCTACAGGCGACGCTCGCCGGTGTCCGTGACGAGCTGGTGACGAACAACCGGGCGCTGGTCCGCCTACGCGAGCTCGAACGCGAGGCAGAGGCATCGCGCACTCTGTTTGAATCGTTCCTGAACCGTTTCCGCCAGACCAACGAGCAAGATGATCTGGCAACGGCAGATGCCCGCATCGTGGCGCGCGCACCTGTGCCTTCCGAACCCAGCTCCCCCAACTGGATACTCAATCTTGCCCTTGGCGTCGTATTGGCCGGGATGGCCGGGGCCGGGGCGATTGCGATCCTCGAAGTGTTCGATAACGGCGTGCGCACCGAGGGCGATGTAGAGCGCGAACTTGGCGCCGGTCATATTGCCTCCGTGCCATTCCTCACGCAGTCGCGATTTGGACGCAAGAAGGGTAAGTCAGGCGGGCACCCCTATGATTACATACGGGAAAATCCGCTTTCCGGCATTGCCGAATCCTTCAGGGTGATCCGCTCGGCGATCCTCCTGTCCAATCTCGACAAGGCACACAAGATCGTGGCCGTTACCTCCGCCCTGCCTGGCGAGGGCAAGACCACGACGACCTTCTCGCTGGGGCGAATCTCCGCCATGTCGGGATCCAAGACGCTGATCCTCGATTGCGATTTGCGCCGCCGCCTTCTGACCAAGGCCGCAGCTCCTGACGCGAAGCGGGGGCTTCTGGAAGTGCTGGCAGGTGATTGCTCGCTGGACTCCGTGCTTATCGAGGATGCTGAGCGGGGGCTTCACATCCTGCCATCAGTCGAATCACAGTTCACGCCGCGTGACGTGTTCTCCTCGGAGGCTTTCCGTTCCCTGCTGGTTGTGCTGCGTCAGCGCTATGACCTGGTGATCATTGATACGGCGCCTGTGCTCGCCGTGACTGACACGCGCGTTATTGCAGCCAAGGCCGATGCGGTCGTCGTGAACGTGAAGTGGAAGACCACGCCGCGCGAAGCGGCTGGCAGCGCGCTCGACATCCTGCGAGAAGTGAAAGCGAACGTTCTGGGCGTTGTCCTGGCGCAGGTGGATATGAACGCGCAGGCCCGTTACGGCTATGAAGGTTCGTCCTACTACTACAAGAATTACCGCAGCTATTATTCGGGCTAGGGCAGGGGCCGGAGGCCTTCCCGAACGGCGTCCGGCACGGCGCATGGCGGCTGTGCAATTGATGCACACGCAATGATCGAACCGGCTTGACCGGTCAGGGCACGCCGATTAAGAAACGCGTCTCTCCGGGGGCAAGCCCCCGTGAAGAAGGGCCAAGCGGGTGTAGCTCAGTTGGTTAGAGTGCCGGCCTGTCACGCCGGAGGTCGCGGGTTCGAGCCCCGTCACTCGCGCCACTTCTTCTGCCAGAGAGATACGAAAAAGGCCGCCCCTCGGGGCGGCCTTTTTGCTATGCCGGTCAAGGCGTTGGCTATTCGTATCGCAAGGCATCGATCGGGTTCAGCCGGCTGGCACGGTGTGCCGGGTAGAAGCCGAACAGGATGCCCACACCCGCCGCAGCCCCAATCGCGACCAGCGCTATTGTAGGCTCGATCGAGACCGGAAATTCGCCCAGCGATTCCACGAACAGGGCGCCGGCTGCACCAAAAGCCATGCCGACGAGACCGCCCGCCACACACAGTACGACAGCCTCGATCAGGAACTGGTTCCTGACATCGCCCTGACGCGCGCCAATGGCCAGCCGCAGGCCGATCTCGCGGGTGCGCTCGGTTACCGAGACCAGCATGATGTTCATGATGCCGATGCCGCCCACGACGAGCGAGATCACAGCTGTGGCCGCGAGAAGCAGGCCGAGCTGGCTTTCCGTCTCGCTGCGCGCCCGCAGGAACTCCGCGAAATTGACGACGGAGAAGTCGTCTTCTGCGCCGAGGCGGACATTGCGCCTGACGCGCATCAGATCGGTGATCTCTTCGGTTGCCGGTTCGATATTGCGGGCCCTGTCTATGCCCAGCCAGATGGCCTGTACCGGGTTTCTGACACCGGCTGCCGGGACGCTGCCCAGCCGGTCACGCAGCGTGGTTGTGGGCACGAAGATGACGTCATCCTGGTCCTGACCCCAGCTGGACTGACCGCGTTCTGCCAGAATGCCTGTCACTTCCAGAGGCACGCCATTGATGCGCAGGGTTGCACCGACGGCGCCCCCGGCGGGGAAGAGCTCGTTGGCCACTGTCCGGCCGATCACGGCGACGCGCGCGGAGCCATCAAGCTCCGGCACGGTGAAGGGGCGTCCTTCGGCAATCGCCCAGTCACGAACGATGAAATAGTCCGGATGGGTGCCGGCGACCTCGGTCGCCCAGTTCACCCCGTCCACAACGGCTGTCAGGCCGCGTTGCTGGATGATGCCGGCGGCAGCAATCACGAAGGGAACATTTTCGCGCAGCGCTTCGGCATCTTCATCGCTCAGCGGTGTTGCAGAGCCCGATCCGCCGCGAACACCGCCCCGGAAGGACGAGCCCGGGCGCAATTGCAGGGAGTTCGCACCCAGCGCGCTGATCTGGGCATCTACAGCCGCCTTTGCGCCTTGTGAGATGGAAATCATCACGATTACCGAGCCAACGCCGATAATCACTCCGAGCATCGCGAGGAAGCTTCGCAGCGCGTTGACGCGAAGCGCTGTCAGGGCGACGGAGACGGCAGCGGTCATGTTCATTGCGTATCCTCCACGATGTGTCCGTCGCGAAATACGATCCGGCGGCGCGCGCGAGCGCCGACATCGGCTTCGTGCGTGACGAGTATCAGCGTGATGCCCGAAGCGTTCAGGCGGTCGAAAATATCCATCACATCGTCAGACGTCTTGGAATCCAGTGCGCCGGTCGGTTCGTCAGCCAGCAGGATGCGCGGTTCGTTGGCAAGCGCACGGGCAATCGCTACGCGCTGCTGCTGCCCGCCGGAGAGCTGGGAGGGGTGGTGGTCCATCCGTTCGCCGAGCCCGACCATTTCAAGACAGGCCGCGGCGCGTTCGCGGCGCTGCGCAGCCGGCATGCCCCGATAGAGCAGGGGCAGGGCCACATTGTCGATGGCGGGGGTTCGCGGCAGAAGATTGAACTGCTGGAAGACAAAGCCGACCATTTCATTGCGGAACTTTGCCAGTTCGTCCGGTGTGCGGTTGAGCAGAGACTGGCCCGCGATCGTCAACTCGCCGCTGGAGGGGGTGTCGAGTGCGCCGAGCATGTTCATGAAGGTCGACTTGCCAGACCCAGAAGCGCCCATCACGGCGACGTAATCGCCATCCGCAATATCGCAGTCCACGCCCCGCAGGGCATGCACATCACCGCCGCCAAGCCTGTAAACACGCGAAAGCTGCCGGGCGCGGATAAGAACCGGCGCGGCTGCCATCAGCGCACCTCCCGCACGCGCACGACGACGTTTTCACCTTCATTGAGGCCTTCGCCCATGATCTGGGTGTACTGGCCGTCCGACAGGCCCACCAGAACAGGCCGCGACTGGATGCGTCCATCGCTGCGCTGGACCCAGATCGTGCCGCGCTGAACTTCGGACCGTGCGCGGTTTCGTGCACCGCCGCCGGCGCGAGCCTCGGCCATCATCGTGTTCAGACGCGCTATTTCCTCCTGTGTGAGGATATCGCCAAGCGCGCGCTGGATCATCGCCGGGAAGCCTCCGGCACCGCCCATGCCCGCAGGCCCGGCGCGGCGCATCTCCTCGAAGGCCGACTGGAGGGCGCGTTCCGCCTCGGCACGGCGATCCTCGGGCAGTTCCAGTGGATCAAGCAGGCGGGCCAGCATCGGGTTGCCGCCAGCACGTGCGCCGCCGCTGCCCGCATTGCCGGATTCACTGGCCACAAGGCTTTCCGCCGCGCCGCGCGGCTGGAACCTGAGGGCCGTCGCCGGCACGGTGAGCGCGCCTTCCACATCGCCAGTCACGATGTTCACATTGGCTGTCATGCCCGGCAACAGGCGCTGCCCGGGATTTTCGGCCTCGATCACCACCGTGTAGGTAACGACCGTCTGCGTGGCCAGCGCGGCGAGACGCACCTGACGGACTTCGCCGGTAAACTCGCGTTCGCGGAAAGCATCGACTTCGAAGGTCACAGGCTGTCCCACCGCTATCTGGCCGATATCGGATTCGTCCACCTGGGCCTCGATCTGGATGCGTGACAGGTCTCGGGCAATGATGAAGAGCACGGGCGCGTTGAGGCTCGCGGCCACTGTCTGGCCGACATCGACCTGACGGTCGATCACCACACCGTCGATGGGCGAACGGATCGTTGTGCGCTCCAGATCGACCTGTGCGCTTTCAAGAGCGGCCTGACGCTGGTCCAGCGTGGCGCGCGCATTGCGCAGATTGGCTTCGGCTACAAGCACGCCGGCCTGGGCAGAATCCCGTGCAGTTTCCGCAGTGTCGAATTGAACCTGTGAGTAGGTGCCCCGCTCCACGAGTTCGCGGGCGCGCTCGAACGCTCGTTCTGCCTCGCGGGCTTCCGACCGGGCGCGGGTGAGATTGGCCTGGCTCACAGACACTTGCGACTGCGCGACCTCAAGGCTCGCGCGCGCTTCGCGCACCCGTGTCTCGAAGGTTTGCGGGTCGAGCCGCGCGAGTATCTGACCGGACTCCACCTCATCATTGAAATCTGCAGCGAGTTCGAGGATCTGGCCGGAAAGCTGGGAGCCGACCTCAACGGTGATCAGCGGTGCAATGGCACCGGTGGAGGCAACTTGCCGGGAGAGATCACGCGCTTCGATCGGTGCAGTCTCGACCTGCAACCCGCCTTCGCTGCGTGTGCCAAAGGCCTGCCAGGCCCAGAATGCGATCGCCGCAAGGGCGATTAAGGCAGCGGCAGCAATAACGATTTTTTTCATGTCCGGGTCACTCGTGCGGGGATGATTGTGTTCTGCTTTAGCCGGAAGCGGTTCATCGCGTCCAACGCAATGACAGCCCATTTTCCGTCGCTTATGTGAACCGCGGCTGAGTTTTGGCAAGCTTGATGCGAATGGCTCGCAAAAACAGATGCTTGCAGCGGCATTATGCACCGGAATTGGTGTCTCTTACGGCTTGCAGGCCGGGGCGGTGCGCACTAGCTTCCGCCCCGATTTGACAGGGTGGCCTCACATCTGTCAGGGACATTCGAATGGGCGGGCGTGGGACCGGTAATACCGGGCGCATGCCTTCCGGGGCTGAACAGCGACGCCAGGGCGGACCATGGACGCGGTACTTCTGGAATACCTTCCCGTACTGATCTTTTTCGCCATCGCACTTGCGATGGGGATCGGCTTCATCGTGGCGGCTGCTGTTCTGGCGCCGTCCGATCCCGACCCGGAAAAGGTCTCGACCTATGAATGCGGGTTCAACGCATTCGAGGACGCGCGGATGAAGTTTGATGTCCGCTTCTACCTGGTGGCCATCCTCTTCATCATCTTCGATCTGGAAGTGGCATTCCTCTTCCCCTGGATATTCCCGATGTTCGAAGGCAACATTTTCGCCTTCTGGTCGATGATGGTCTTCCTTGGCGTTCTCACCGTCGGGTTCCTCTATGAGTGGCGCAAGGGCGCCCTGGACTGGGAGTAGGCGATCATGGCGAATCCTCCGGCTCCGGCATTCTCTGCAGCGCGCACGGGCGTGCCGGCCTACGATCCGAAGAAGCACGACCCGTTCTTTGACGGCCTGTCCGACCAGCTCGCCGACAAGGGATTTCTGGTCGCGCGCGCCGACGACCTCATCACCTGGGCGCGGACCGGCTCGCTGATGTGGATGACGTTCGGGCTGGCATGCTGTGCGGTCGAGATGATGCAGGCGGCGATGCCTCGTTATGACCTTGAGCGCTTCGGCGCCGCGCCTCGCGGCTCACCGCGCCAGTCGGACGTGATGATCGTAGCCGGCACGCTGACGAACAAGATGGCTCCGGCCCTGCGCAAGGTCTACGACCAGATGCCAGAGCCGCGCTATGTGATCTCGATGGGCAGCTGCGCCAATGGCGGCGGGTACTACCACTACTCTTATTCCGTCGTCCGGGGCTGTGACCGCATCGTGCCGGTGGACATCTATGTTCCGGGTTGCCCGCCGACGGCCGAGGCGCTCGTCTACGGCATCCTGCAATTGCAGAAGAAAATCCGCCGCGAAGGCACCATCGAACGCTAGGTAACCCCAAGAGCAAGCGAGCCCCTCCGTTGAGCAAGCCCGATACCCTCTCAGAACTGGCAGCGCATCTGGCCGATGCGCTCGATGAGGATGTGCGTGAGCACGAGATCGCGCATGGCGAGCTGACGCTCGTCATCCACCGCGACCGCGTCTCGAAGGTGCTGCGCTTCCTGCGTGATGACCCGGCCTGCCGCTTCACCTCGCTGATTGATGTTTGCGCGGTTGACTGGCCGGCACGCGCCGACCGCTTCGATGTCGTCTATCACCTGCTTTCGATGCACAACAACATGCGCATCCGCGTGATGCTGTCCGTGGCAGAAGACACGCCGGTCGACAGCGTTGTGGATATTTTCCCGTCAGCCAACTGGTTCGAGCGCGAAGCCTTCGACATGTACGGTGTCGTCTTTGACGGACACCCGGACCTGCGCCGCATCCTTACCGATTATGGCTTTGAAGGATTCCCGCTTCGCAAGGACTTCCCGCTGACCGGTTTTGTCGAGGTCCGCTACGACGAGGCGCAAAAGCGCGTCGTCTACGAGCCGGTGAACCTGATGCAGGAATACCGTGATTTCGATTTCCTCTCACCGTGGGAAGGCGCCCGCCTTGTTATCCCCGGCGACGAGAAAGCGGAAGGAAAGGCCTGAGCCATGGCTGAGCAGGACATCCGCAATTTCACAATCAATTTCGGCCCCGTTCACCCGGCGGCACACGGCGTTCTGCGCATGGTGCTGGAGCTGGATGGCGAGGTTGTCGAGCGTGTGGACCCGCATATAGGTCTTCTCCATCGCGGCACCGAGAAGCTGCTGGAGCACAAGACCTATCTTCAGGGCATCGGCTATTTCGACCGGCTCGATTACGTCGCGCCGATGAACCAGGAGCATGCCTTCTGCCTCGCGGTTGAGCGTCTGGCGGGCATTCCGGTTCCCAAGCGCGGCTCCTATGTCCGCGTGCTTTACTGCGAGATCGGGCGCATCCTGAACCATCTGCTCAACGTCACCACGCAGGCGATGGACGTTGGCGCGCTGACCCCGCCGCTCTGGGGCTTTGAAGAGCGCGAAAAGCTGATGATCTTCTACGAGCGCGCATCCGGCGCGCGCCTGCACGCGCACTTTTTCCGCCCCGGCGGCGTTCACCAGGACCTGCCCCAGGCGCTGATCGACGATATTGCCAGCTGGTGTGAAAACTTCCCCAAGGCGCTCGACGATATCGATGCGCTTCTGACCGATAACCGTATCTTCAAGCAGCGGAACGCCGATATCGGTGTCGTGTCGAAGGAAGACGCGCTGGCCTGGGGCTTCTCCGGTGTCATGGTGCGTGGATCGGGCATGGCCTGGGATTTGCGCCGCGCGCAGCCCTACGAGGTCTATGACGAGCTCGACTTCAAGGTCGCCATCGGCAAGAACGGCGATTGCTATGACCGCTATCTCGTCCGCATGGAGGAGATGCGCGAGTCCTGCAAGATCATGCAGCAATGCTGCGATTGGCTGTCGCGTCCGGAAAACCAGGGCGAGGTTCTGCCGACCGACACCAAGTTCG
>NZ_JBQLZR010000183.1:0-6380 GCF_052168375.1 Glycocaulis sp. | reverse complement strand
GCTGCTGGGGAAGCTGGGCCACCGGGTCATCTGAGAACTCAATCGACGGCGACATGAGAACGCCGCCTGCCGCGCTGATCTCGGCGCGGAGCTGCGTGTGACTGACGATATCTCGCGCGAGCCGGGCGATATCATGGACGAGAACGGCATACGTTTCTTCAGTATGCTCGCGCAGGAATTCCAGCATGGCGTCCATGCCGGGCCGGGACGCATATTTGCCCGAGATGACATCGGAGAAGATCTCTACGACTTCCATCCCCTTGTAGCGGGCGTAATCTTCAAGCGAGCGCGATTGCGAGCGCAGGCCGTCACCCTCTTTGGCCTGCTTCTTTGTGCTGATGCGCACATACGAGACCGCCTTGCGGGGCGTTTGGGAGAATTGGTCGTATCTGGAATTCATGGGCGGTCGCTTTCTCCGCTCGCGGCGGCGGAAAAATCAGGTCGGGTCTTGTTCGAAGATTGTACCATGCAGCTCTGCGCCGAAGCGTCGGTATTCGCGCATGCGGACAAGGCATCAAGGGCCGGATCGAGGCCAAAACGAATCCTGACAAGGGTTTGAACGATCTGCCAAAGCGTGTGGATAAGTTCGGCTTTTTGCGCCGTATCCATGTCGAGACTGTCCAACGCTGTCAGATACGCGGCCATATCATCGGCGTCCGGCGCATCGCCGGAGGTCAGGAGGGCGGCCAGAATATCAAACAACTCGGTTTTGCCCTCGGAATTTTTCGGGGGTGGCCGAATGGCCGTATTGGTATGGTTCTGGCGCATTGGCGGCCTCTACTTTCACTAAACTGGTTTTAACTCCTCTTCATCCTGAAGAACATAATAGGAACATTGTCCTATTTTCCCCACTTCTTCAAGATGAAATTTCTATTGTTCGGGTTGATGGCGACGCGATGGTGGGCGGTCGGGAGCTCCATTGCCCTTGCCAGGAGCGCTGGCCCGCGCGGCGTCACGCTGTGCTTCGAGGCCGCGTTGCGGCTCGCCGTCGTTTTCACGGATATGCGTCCGCAGCTGCGAGACCGTTCGATATGCTTCGCCGAGAAGTGCCTGGGCCTTGAGGATATCGGATCCGCTCAGCGACCGGCTTTCGCGCGTCTCGCCCGTCTCGGGATCAGCGTAGAGACGGCCCACAGTCACGTTGTAGATCGGCTCCGCACCCTCCCGCTCGTTACGCCAGATTTTTGTGAACACGCGTCCATCGCGCAGGGTGTCGATCAGCGGATTGCCGGGTTGCTTTTCGCTCATAACGATCTCCTTTTCAGTTTGAGCGTGGTGAATACGCCCGTCATCGCTGAGGCCCGCGCTCGCGCGCCGGGGATGCGCGTTCCGGCGAAGATGAAACTCCCTCCCCTGGAATGTGTGCGCTCTTTCGGGCGACTTCGTATTGCGCAGCGAGCCACCGGCCATTGAAGCTGGTGGTATCGACAGGCCGGGCGATCTCGGGCGGAGGTTTCGGCACCGGATGCGGTTTGTCATTCCTGACCATGCGCGCGCCATCGCCGCCGCCTTCCCGGCGTTCGGTTTCTGACAGTTGAAGATCGCGAACCTGGGCGGCCACGAACGGGTCGCGGTTCATCTCGAAATCGCGCGCGAGATCAGGCAGCCGGGCCAGGGTTTCCGCTTTCATCCACGGCCCGTTAAAGGCCGTGGGTGTCGGGGTGAGAATGCGGGTGCTTTCGCCATCCTGCTGAGCGCGGCGCTTTACCATTGGCCCCTCCCGGTCGTTTCGATGAGACCGAATAGCGGGCAGCGAAATTCATGCGCTTCGTAGATGATGCCGTGAACGCCGAGATAGGCGCAGCTCGTGCGCTCCGCCGAGGTCAGACGCAGGTGCGGACTAACCGGCGAGACAAGCGAAAACAGCAGGACAAATAGCCACCAGTAGCGCGTCACCCAGCTCAGGGTTTCACACAGGCTGGCAAGCCGGGCGTAGTTGGAACGAGCAGTCATGACCATATCCAGAATTGAAGGGCGCGGAGGATTGAGAACACCGGGCGCAGAACCTTTCCGGGCCACATGTACCGCCACAGTCGCAGGCGGACGGGGAGGCGGTACGGCTTCCCGTAAAAGGGGTTGATCGCCTGCTGCGTGCGGAAGGGCGCGATCGAAGCGATCGAAGGCAGGGAAACCAGCGCGGGCCGGTTCTTTTTGAGCCACAGAATTGCGTGCTTCGAACGGCGGATCGCCTCGGCCGTCATGACAGGGCGGCCGGCCTCGCGGATACCAAAGCCTCTCAGTCCGGACGGACCGCGTCCGTCTCCGCTGTGGTCGCGCTCGATATAGCTTTCCTGCGAAAGGTAGGATTCAAGAAGTTTGAGCGTTTCCGGTTCGGTCTGACCTGGCAGAACGAGGAAGGCGTCCTGCTCGGATAAGACCGTATCAAGAGTTTCTTTTGAGTACGCCGCAACGAACGCCGATAATCCCTGCAGATATAAGGCGACGTGAACACCATAACCCCTTAAAAATGTGAGTATTTCACGCAGGTTGTGGATTAAGAAATTCGCCGACTCGTTTGCCAGAAAATAGACAGGTTTTGCCTTGTGCGGAGAACGCTTCCACTCGGTCATCGCGCAATGCTGGACGAGTTCGATGATCGGCTTGTTGGCTTCAAGCCGTGTCGCATCAGCCAGCAGGAAGACGGTGACCGTCCGGCCTGGCTCTTTCATGTCCGCGAAGCGGAATGTGCTATTCTTCGTAATCGTGTGGGCACGGGTCGTGCAATTGTAGGGCTCCATCGCCTGAAGCGCCCCCTGAAGGAAGGAATCGACTGTGCGGCTATCGTCCGCTTGCAGGAGATCGGCGATGCCAGCGGCCAGTCCGCGCAGGTAATCCGCGAACCTTTCGACATCGCCACTGACCTGACGCGTGACCCAGGGACTTTCGAAGATCGGGAATTCGACGTTACCGCCTGTTTCGTCTTCGAGGCGGCCGGCAACCCAGTACGCATGCCAGAGCAGGCTTTCACGATCCTGCAACAACGCCAGCGCATCGCCCAGCGTTGCATTATACCCATTGATCAGAACGACAACACAGATCGCAAAACGGATCAGTGTGCGGCTGCCATCCCGGAAGTAGCGATTGTCATTCGAACCGCTTTCACCGCGCGGTTCGGGGTAGATGATGAGGGAAAATTCCGTCAGCTCATTCGTAACATCCTGAATACTGCCAACAAAGAAGCAATCCGCGATCAGATTCAGAGGGTTGTATTGATCAGAATCGCCCAAAGACTCGGTGAGCATCGCACCGAAGTTCAGTATGCGGACTTCTTCACCTCGCTTCCGAAGCGCGTCGGCGTAAACTGGCGTCGTATCGCCCTTCAGGTCCAAGATCTTCTTTGACTCTTCGATGGATAAAATATTGGGATCGTTGTGCCCGATATTTTTTCCAGAACCGGTCGGACCAAGTACACAAGCCATCGTGAAGTCGGCGAAAATGGCCCGACCATTCAGGACGCCCCAATACGGTCCAGGCATCGGGAACGGGATGAGATCTTTGCGAAGCTCGCGAATAGACCTCGCAAAGCCGCCATCCCCTTTGTTGCCGCGCGGCGCATGAGCATCGCGCCAACGGAAGAATTGCCCGAGCCGGTAGAAGCCCTCCGAGACCAGCAGCGTGCCGCTGACGGCGAGCGCGAGGCCCGCACCGGCGGTTAGAAAGCTGAAATCGCCCGCATCGTTGAATATGGGGCCGATGTGACGGAGAGCCATAAAGCTCCCCGCCGCAACCGCGAGACGGACGAACGTCGCGCGCTGGTCCCATTCACGCCGGAACGCCATTATTGAGCCCCGAAGCGGATGGTGGTCAGTTCAACGCTGGCGGCTCCATTAGCCTCGAAGTAGTCGCGTTACCACTGGCGCAGCTCGGCGCTCGTGATGTGCTCAAGGCCGGGTTGCGGGAGCGTCGCGGTTTCGACCAACAAGAGCCGGACATCCGCCCCGCGCAGGGAACGCGGCCGCACATCGTCATAGCGGTCCTGCTGCGCGAAGATTTCGAAAGGCGGCGCATCGCCCGCGACGGCTCCAAATCGAGCTGTCGGGCTGTTTTCGAGGCCATCCGTGATCGCCCACAAAATCCGGTTCGGACTATCAAAGAATGTCGAGCGAGAAATGCCCTGAAGCGAGGCCAGAATTGGCGAGTTCTGGGCGCTCAGATTGCTGTCACGCGCATCACGAAGCACGCCTGCGGCCAGCTCATTATATTGGTTGGCCGCCGCATCAGCGCGAAGCGCCAGCCGTTGCGGCGTGTCGAAAGGTGCACCAATGCTTTCTTGCTCCTCCGGGGTGGCTGGAGGCCGGCACATGGTGAAAGCGGGTTCCATGAGGGAGCCGTGCACATTGCGCGTCGTCACAAAGACGGAAATGCGCGCATTCGCGGGCGCTTCATCATAGGCTCGCCGCAAGGCGGTTTCGTAGTCGCGTTGCTGCTGGCGGGACGATTGTTCGACGAACGAAGCGTCGAGAAACGCGGCAACCTCGTAGGCGTCCGCCCGCGCGTAACAGAAGCTTGCCTGATCAATGCGCTCCTGTCCGGCCAAGTGCGTGATGGTCAGTCCGCCGCCCACAAGAGTAATTGCGACCATAGCGGCCAGAATGGCGATCTTGAGGATTTGGCCGTTTCCACGCCTGCGCCCGCGTGAGCGCGAACGCGACTGACGGTTTCGTTTGGACGTTCTCATGGGGATTATCCTTTCACGTCTGGTGAGATATCGAGATCGATGGAAGTTGAGGAAAACTCCGCCTCGGCGGCGCGCATCCGGGCGCGGGCATCGCTGACGGCAGCGCGAACTTGAGCCACCAGCTTGCGAAGCTTCTTCACGCGTTTTTCGGTCTTGGGGTCCGGCTTGATGGTGTCGGGGTCGAACACGTCGAGCCGCAGCGCCTCGAACGCGGACACGTCCACGTCATGGCTTTCTTCCGGCTTGCGCCCCCGCACCTCTGCGCGAATGCGGGCGGTTCTTGCCGCGCGGTCGCGCAAGGCCGCAATTTCGCGGTCGAGCCATTGATTGAACCCGTAAGACTGGTCGCGCAGTGCTGAGGCATCGAGCACGCGGTCGCGCCCGCATTCATTGACATCGCCCAGCACATCCTCGGCGCGTTCAACGAAGTCGTCGGCCTGATCAGCCATCTCCTCGTCAAAAGACGCGACAAGATCATCGACCGTGTCGGTCAGATCGTCCTCCGCATATCGCGTGGCATCGGAGAGATGCGGGACCGGGTCCGAGAAGGAGCCAAAGCCCTTGTAGATGGCGAGGGTTGCACCGATGAGCGCGATCAGAAGCGTGATCGTTGCTTTTGGGGCCGCGAACGTGTCCCAGAAACCCAGCGCATCGAAGTCCCAGATATTCAAGGCATCCGGCCCGAGTGCCTGCGTTCGAAGGGACGCGAAGGTGACAAGGCCGATGGCCGTAAGACAGTTCAGAAAGCCAAACTGTGCGCCAAGTCGCTTGAGCCAGTCAAAAGGCTGAGGCGGCGCAGGCGAGCGTAGGCGAACGAAGGCATACCACAGAAACAAGAAACCTGCGATCAGGCCCGCACCATTCACCGCGAAGGTGAAGGCCAGAGAGAAGCCGATGGCTCCGGCCCAGCCCGCATGGCCGCTTTCAATGTAAACCGGAACGACCAGCGCGGCTTCTATAAGCATTAGCGGGAACAGAAAGAGGGAGGTTCCCAACACGTCCGGTGTCTTTGCCGGACGCTGAACATCGTGCATGTGCTGGATGAGGCGTTTGTACTGACCGCGCTGGAGTCGTTCCAAAGCGAGGCGGTCCATCGCGGCCTCGAACGCAGGCAGCAGGGTTTGAAGGGACGTCAGGACGCTCCGGCCCTCTGACAAGAGTGGCTCTAATTCAGGACGTTCCTGACCGCTTTCCAGCTCGCGCTGTTCCTCGCGGATATCCCCGGCTTTACGCTCCAGTGCGCGCAACGTTTTAGGGTTAGGTGATTGGAGGGCGCTCATTGCGCCGCCCCGTCGCCGACGGCTGATCTAGCAAACGCGTAACCAGCAAATTCGAGATAATTGGATGACATCGATCACACTCCGATAACCACCCCCCGGAAAACGGAGGCATCAGAGTGGATAACATGTGGGGCGCCACCTTTGCAAGAGGTGGGGCACTACTTTCTATTCAGGCTCACCTAATGCACGTCTTAATGCACGTTCAACCCAATCCTGCCGGGTCATCCCTTCGGCCTTTGCGGCGTCATCAACCCTTTGCTGAAGTTCTGGTTCAACCCGCACCCGAAATTGTTTCTTTAGCCTATTTACCTCTGATCTATGCGATTTCGATGGATCAGGAAGTTCGTCTTTACGCCTATAAATTCTCTGATCGCCTTGCTGCTCCTTCAATTCCAAACCATGCTTTGTTATTGTTTTTTCTA
>NZ_JBQLZR010000182.1:0-3736 GCF_052168375.1 Glycocaulis sp. | reverse complement strand
GCAAGCTGCAGCCGGGCGACAAGATGGCCGGCCGCCACGGCAACAAGGGTGTGATCTCCAAGATCAATCCGCTTGAGGACATGCCCTTCCTGGCTGACGGCACGCCGGTCGATATCGTGCTGAACCCGCTGGGCGTGCCCTCGCGCATGAACGTGGGCCAGATCCTCGAGACCCACCTTGGCTGGGCGTGTAAAGGTCTCGGCCAGCAGATCGGTCAGGCCTATGAGGCCTATACCCGTGACGGCGATGCCAACGTGCTCAAAAAGGCGATCAACGGCGCCTATGGCGAGGATCAGGAGCTGCCGGACGAGGAAGGCGATATCGCCGAACTCGCCCGCAACCTCTCCTCGGGTGTGCCGATTGCGACGCCGGTCTTCGATGGTGCCCGCGAGCCGGACATTGTCGAGTACCTCAAGCGCGCCGGCATTGACGAGAGCGGCCAGTCGACCCTCTATGACGGCCAGACGGGCGAGCCCTTCAAGCGCAAGGTTACGGTCGGCATCAAGCACCTGCTGAAGCTGCACCACCTTGTGGATGACAAGATCCACGCCCGCTCCATCGGCCCGTACAGCCTCGTTACCCAGCAGCCGCTGGGCGGCAAGGCGCAGTTCGGCGGCCAGCGCTTCGGCGAGATGGAAGTGTGGGCTCTGCAGGCGTATGGCGCTGCCTACACGCTGCAGGAGATGCTCACCGTCAAGTCGGACGACGTGGCCGGCCGTACGAAGGTCTACGAGGCCATCGTGCGCGGCGACGACGCCTTCGAGGCGGGCATCCCGGAGAGCTTCAACGTGCTGGTCAAGGAGATGCGCTCTCTCGGCCTGAACGTGGAACTCGTCAACGAATAGGCCCCAGCGGCCAAACTGTGATCAGGTGGCAGGTCCCGCCCTCAAGGGCCTGCCGCCGCCACCGTCAAGGAGACGGACATGAACCAAGAGGTCATGAATATCTTCAACCCGTCCGCCGAAGGCCCGGCCTTCGACCGGATCCGGATTTCGCTGGCGAGCCCGGAGAAGATTCTCTCCTGGTCGTACGGCGAGGTGAAGAAGCCCGAAACGATCAATTACCGCACGTTCAAGCCGGAACGTGATGGCCTGTTCTGCGCGCGCATCTTCGGTCCGATCAAGGACTATGAGTGCCTGTGCGGCAAGTACAAGCGCATCAAGTACAAGGGCATTGTCTGCGAGAAGTGCGGCGTGGAAGTCACGCTGGCACGCGTGCGGCGCGAGCGCATGGGCCATATCGAGCTCGCCGCGCCGGTTGCCCATATCTGGTTCCTGAAATCGCTGCCCTCCCGCATCGCCCTGATGATGGACATGGCCCTGAAGGACGTGGAGCGCGTGCTCTACTTCGAGGCCTATATCGTCATGGAGCCGGGCCTGACCCCGCTGCAACAGAACCAGCTGCTGAGCGAGGAAGAGTATTATCAGGCTGTCGACGAGTACGGCGAGGACGCCTTCACCGCCGGTATCGGCGCGGAAGCCATCCGCGAGCTGATGGGCAATATGGACCTGCCTGCGCAAGTCGAGCGCATGAAGGAAGAGATGAAGGAGACGGGCTCGGAGCTGAAGCTGAAAAAGCTCTCCAAGCGTATCAAACTCCTTGAATCCTTCATCTTCTCGAAGAACCGCCCTGAGTGGATGATCATGACGGTCATTCCGGTCATTCCGCCGGAACTGCGCCCGCTGGTGCCGCTCGATGGTGGCCGCTTTGCGACCTCGGACCTGAACGATCTCTACCGCCGGGTCATCAACCGCAATAACCGCCTCAAGCGCCTGATCGAGCTGCGTGCGCCGGACATCATCATCCGCAACGAGAAGCGCATGCTTCAGGAAGCGGTCGATGCCCTGTTCGACAATGGCCGCCGCGGCCGCGTCATCACGGGCACGAACAAGCGCCCGCTGAAATCGCTGTCCGACATGCTGAAGGGCAAGCAGGGCCGGTTCCGTCAGAACCTGCTCGGCAAGCGCGTCGACTATTCGGGCCGTTCGGTGATCGTGGTCGGTCCTGACCTGAAACTGCACGAATGCGGCCTGCCGAAGAAAATGGCGCTCGAGCTGTTCAAGCCGTTCATCTACGCGCGTCTGGACGCCAAGGGCCTGTCGGGAACGGTCAAGCAGTCGAAGAAGCTGGTCGAGAAAGAGCGCCCGGAAGTCTGGGACGTGCTCGACGAGGTGATCCGTGAACACCCGGTTCTCCTGAACCGCGCGCCGACGCTGCACCGTCTGGGCATCCAGGCGTTCGAGCCGAAACTGATCGAAGGCAAGGCCATCCAGCTTCACCCGCTGGTCTGCGCCGCGTTCAACGCCGACTTCGACGGTGACCAGATGGCCGTGCACGTTCCGCTGAGCCTCGAGGCCCAGCTGGAAGCGCGCGTGCTGATGATGTCGACCAACAACATCCTCTCGCCGGCCAACGGCAAGCCGATCATCGTGCCGTCGCAGGATATCGTGCTGGGTCTCTACTATCTTTCCATCGCGAAGGATGGCGAGCCGGGCGAAGGCATGGTGTTCGGTTCGATGGCCGAAATTGATGCCGCGCTCGATGCCGGTGTCGTCACTCTGCACACGCGCATCAAGGCGCGCTACGAGGGCGTGGACGAGGAAGGCGAGCCGAAGGTCAGCGTCATCGACACGACGCCGGGCCGCATGAAGCTGCTCGAGCACCTGCCGCGCCACAAGCTGCTGCCGCCGAGCCTGCTCGACGAGCTGCTCACCAAGAAGGCAGTCGGTAACCTCATCGACGAGGTCTATCGTCACACCGGCCAGAAGGCGACGGTCATCTTCTGTGACCGCATCATGCAGCTGGGCTTCCGCGAGGCAGCCCGTGCCGGCATCTCCTTCGGCAAGGACGACATGCTGATCCCGGAAGCCAAGGCGACGCTCGTCAACGAGACGCGCACGCTGGTTTCCGATTACGAGCAGCAATATGTCGACGGCCTCATCACGCGTGGTGAGAAGTACAACAAGGTCGTTGATGCGTGGGCCAAGTGTACCGACAAGGTCGCCGACGCCATGATGGACGAGATCTCCAAGCCGATCGCCGCCGAGAACGGCCGCACCGGCGAGGTGAACTCGGTCTACATGATGGCCCACTCCGGTGCGCGTGGTTCGAAGAACCAGATGAAGCAGCTGGCCGGCATGCGGGGCCTGATGGCCCGTCCGGACGGCTCGATCATCGAGACGCCGATCATCTCGAACTTCAAGGAAGGCCTGACCGTTCTCGAGTACTTCAACTCGACCCACGGTGCCCGTAAGGGTCTGGCTGACACGGCGCTGAAAACGGCGAACTCGGGCTATCTGACCCGCCGTCTGGTCGACGTCGCGCAGGACTGCATCATCACCGAAGATGATTGCGGCACCTCGCAAGGCATCGAACTGTCGGCTGTCGTCGATGGCGGTGAAGTCGTCGTTTCGCTGGGCGCGCGCATTCTTGGCCGCACCACGGCCGAGGTCGTCAAGGATCCGTCCTCGGGCGATGTGATCGCTCCGGCTGACACCTATCTCGACGAGGATCTGTGCGCGGCCATCGAGGCTGCGGGCGTGATTTCGGTGAAGACGCGTTCGCCGCTTACCTGCGAAACCCGCTGGGGCGTCTGCGCCACCTGCTATGGCCGTGACCTTGCGCGCGGTACGCGCGTGAACATGGGCGAAGCGGTCGGCGTGATCGCGGCCCAGTCCATTGGTGAGCCGGGCACGCAGCTGACGATGCGGACCTTCCACATCGGCGGTACGGCCCA
>NZ_JBQLZR010000181.1:0-4624 GCF_052168375.1 Glycocaulis sp. | reverse complement strand
GAACCTTGCATGGTGTCGTCTAGCACCGGCGTCCCTGATAGGCCGGATCGGCATAGGCGCCGGCATCGGTATCCGAGCAGTTGCGGGCGCGCCCGCGTCCACCACCGGCCGGGTCCGCATACGCGCCAGTATCGTTATCGGTATAACCTGTTTGCGGCCGCCCGCCGCGCCCTGCGCCTGCAGGGTCAGCATAGGCACCGCGGTCATTGTCGGTATAGCCGGTCTGGGGACGCCCGCCATGACCTCTGCCCCCGCCGACAGGGTCGGCATAAGGCCCGGTATCATTGTCGGTATAACCGGTCTGACCGCCCGAATGGCAGGACCGGCCCTGATTGGCCGGATCGGCATAGGGGCCAGCATCGGCGTCGGTACAACCGCGATAGCCGCCGCGAATGCCATAACCGGCGGCATCGGCATAAAGGCCGGCATCGGTATCGGTAACTCCGGTGTAGGGCGCGCCGGTCGTTGCGCAGCCGCCAAGGCCCAGCAAGGTTGCGCCGCCGGCAACCTGCCCCAGGAAAGAGCGGCGCGAAACCGGGCGCAGGCCCTTTTTGGGCTTGTCGGAATTGTCGTCGGACATCGGCGTTACCTCCCCAGGATACCTGTCCTCAATGTTCGAAAGCCTATGCCCTGATGGACCGCATTGCCAGCAGGAAATTGAAAGCACGGGCAAATTGGCTTGCCAGTGTGATGGCGCTACCCCGCCTTGCAGCGCAAGGGTGCGTGGCGGGGCGGAGCAGGTCTATGCTGCCGCGATGAGCCAGACGATTCGTATTCTCGGCATTGATCCAGGCCTTGCGGCAACGGGCTGGGGCGTGATCGACCAGACCGGCACGCGCCTGTCGCTGGTCGCGCACGGCATTATCCGGGCCCCCGCTAAGGCGCCCTTGCCGGAACGTCTTCATGCGATTTTTGCCAGCGTCGAAGCGCTGGTGGCAGAATACTCGCCTCACGAGGCGGCGGTTGAAGACCAGTTCGTCAGCGCCAATGCCGGCACGGCCCTGAAGCTGGGTCAGGCGCGTGCAGCGGCAATCCTGCCGGCGGCCCGGGCGGGCCTGAGTGTCGCGGAATACGCGCCGCGCCTGGTCAAGAAGGCGGTCGTGGGCACGGGCGGGGCCGAGAAGGACCAGGTTGCCGCCATGATTGCGGTCATCTTGCCGGGCAGCCGGGCCAGCGCGGATGCCGCCGACGCGCTGGCGGTAGCGGTGTGTCACGCGCATCACCGGGGTTCAATAGCGAGATTGAGCGCATGATCGGAATGCTCAAAGGCGTCGTGCTTGCCCTTGGTGATGACGAGGCGGTGATTGATGTCGGCGGTGTCGGCTATCTGGTCAGCGTCGGCTCGCGCGCCCTGTCGCGCCTGACGATTGGCGCAGGGGTCACGCTGCATATCGAGACCTATGTCCGCGAAGATGCCTTTCGCCTGTTCGGGTTCTTTACCGAGGCCGAACGCGCCTGGTTTGTCCGCCTTCAGGCCGTGCAGGGCGTGGGTGCGAAGCACGCTCTGGCCCTCCTCGATGCCGTGTCGGCGTCCGGGATCGAAACCGCAGCGGCGCTTGGCGATGCCTCGGCCTTCGAACGCGCTAAAGGCGTGGGGCGAAAGCTCGCCGAACGCATCGCGGTGGAACTCAAGGGCAAGGCCCCACCGGCCCGGCGGCGCAGCAAGACGGCGGGCGAAACGCTGGTCGAGGCCCTTGCTGACAGTGATGAAGCCACACCTGTTTCGGCCCCTTCCGCGCCGGAAGCAGACACTGATGATACGGCCCGTGATGTGGCGATCAGCGCGCTCATCAATCTGGGCTATGGCGAGAGTGAAGCGCGTCACGCCGTCGCCCTTGCCATCACCGCCAACCCGGGTTCGGGCGAAACCCTGCTGATCCGCGCCGCCCTGAAGGAGCTGGCGCGATGAGCGAGCCCGATCGCATCATCTCGTCTGATCCGGCACCCGGCGATGGCCGTGACAAGGCGCTGCGCCCCTTGAGCTTTGACGAATTTGTCGGCCAGCGCGCAGCCATCGACAATCTGAAGGTTTTCGTGAAGGCGGCCGCCAGCCGGGGCGAGGCGCTGGACCATGTTCTCCTGTCCGGCCCGCCGGGGCTTGGCAAGACAACGCTTGCCCAGATCGTCGCGCGCGAACTGGGCGTCAATTTCCGCGCCACCTCCGGCCCTGTCATCGCCCGCGCAGGCGATCTGGCTGCCATCCTGACCAATCTCGAAGCGCGCGACGTCCTCTTCATTGACGAGATCCACCGCCTCCTGCCGGTGGTGGAGGAAATCCTCTATCCGGCCATGGAGGATTTTGCGCTGGATCTGGTGATCGGGGAGGGGCCGAGCGCGCGCACCGTGCGCATTGATCTGCCCCCCTTCACCCTCGTCGGCGCAACCACGCGCGCAGGCCTGCTGGCAACGCCGCTGCGCGACCGGTTCGGCGTTCCGGTGCGCCTTGAGTTCTACGGCGAAAAGGAACTGACCAGCATTGTGACGCGTGGTGCCGGCAAGCTGGGTGCTGCCATCGAGCCGGACGGCGCGCGCGAGATCGCCCGCCGGGCACGCGGCACACCGCGTGTAGCCGGACGCCTCCTGCGCCGCGTGCGCGACTTTGCCGAAGCGGACGGGGAGGTGACCATTTCAGCCAGGGTTGCAGACCGTGCCCTGAAACGCCTCGAAGTCGACGAGGTTGGCCTCGATAGCCTCGACAGGCGATATCTGCGGGTTCTGATCGACGGCTTTGCCGGTGGCCCCACAGGCGTGGAAACTTTGGCAGCGGCCTGCGCCGAGGCCCGCGACGCGCTCGAAGAAGTGGTCGAGCCTTTCCTGATCCAGCAAGGCTTTATCCAGCGCACGCCGAGGGGGCGGATCGCCGCCCCGCGCGCCTGGACGCACATGGGATACGAGCCGCCGCGCGCCGGACCGGACCTGTTCGGGGACGGGCAATGACCGTGTACGATCCGCAAGCGGGATACTGGCGTGATGGCGCGCATTACCTGCCCGTGCGCGTCTATTATGAGGACACCGATTTCACCGGCATCGTCTATTACGCCAACTATCTCAAATTCTTAGAGCGTGGGCGGACCGACGCGCTTCGAACGGCGGGCCTAAGCCATGCTCAGTTGTTGCAGGGGGATCCGCCGCTGGGCTTTGCAGTGCGCAAGGTGACCGTCGAATATCACGCGCCTGCCCGCATTGATGATGCGCTGGTCGTTGAAACCCGCTTCTCCAGCCTCACCGGCGTGCGCATGGCCATTGAGCAGACGGTCACGCGGGAGGGTGTGTTGCTGGCCAGCGCCGAGGTCGAGGCGGTCTGCATTGATCTCGACGGCCGTCCGAAGCGCCTGCCTGCCGGCCTGAAGGATGCTTTGGGCAAGGTGGCGAGAGGCTGACCGCTCGCGTCTGCAATTCCAAACGCGTCCTTAACCCTTCTTCCTTCAAATCGCCCCAATCGGATCAGAGAAAGTCCGCCGGGAACATCTTCGGGCGGGTTTTGAGCGTGCCGGTCTTGGCGAGTGCTTCGCGCATCGCTAGGAAGCGCGCTCATCCGTTCGCGAGGAGTGTGAGGGAGCCGCCATGGACAGCGTTGCCGTAGAACTGGCCCAGCCAGCGCAGGAACTGACGATTTTCTACCTTTTCATGCGCGCCGACATGATCGTGAAGGCGGTGATGGGCATTCTGCTTCTGATGTCGCTCTGGTCATGGGCCGTCGCCATCGAGAAATTCCTGCAATTCCGCAAGGCAAGCTCGCAGGCAGCCAGCTTCGAGGACGATTTCTGGGCAGGCGGCTCGATCGATGACCTTGCCAACCGCTATGCGCGCAATCCCAAGGACCCGTTCAGCCGCGTGCTGGCGGCCGCCCTTCGCGACTGGGACAGCTACTCGGTTTCGCGCTCCGGCGGCGCGGAGGCCAATCGCGAACTGACCCGGATGGAGCAGGGGCTGGGTATTCTGGCCATTGTCGGCTCCTCCGCACCCTTTATCGGCCTCTTCGGAACGGTCTGGGGCATCATGAACTCCTTCCGCTCCATCGCCGCTTCGCGCGACACCAATCTTGCCGTCGTGGCGCCGGGTATCGCCGAGGCGCTGTTTGCAACCGGCCTTGGCCTCGTTGCCGCTATCCCGGCGGTGATTTTCTTCAACGCGCTCTCTTCCCAGCTCGCCAAGTATGCCGTGCGCCTGGAAGGCTTCGTCGACGATCTCTCCGCTCTCGCCGCGCGGGAGGGCTAGATGGCCGGCAATGTGGACATGGGCGGCCGCCGCTCTGGCCGCCGCTGGAAGCCCAAGGCAGAGATCAACATCGTCCCGTACGTTGATGTGATGCTCGTTCTGCTGATCGTGTTCATGGTTGCGGCCCCGCTTCTGACGGTGGGCGTCGATGTCAGCCTGCCCGATACCGAGGCACGCGCGATGACAACCTCTGAAGAGCCGCTGACCATCACCATTCAGGCCGACGGCACGCTTTATCTGCAGGAGACGCAGGTTGCGTTCGAGGAACTTGTACCGCGCCTGGAAGCGATCTCGCAGACCGGCTCGGAGGCGCGCGTCTATATCCGTGCTGACGAGGCGGTCGATTACGGGCAGGTCATGCGGGTCATGGCCCGGGTGTCCTCTGCCGGTTACGCCAATATCGGCC
>NZ_JBQLZR010000180.1:0-1384 GCF_052168375.1 Glycocaulis sp. | reverse complement strand
GGTTGAGGAAGCTCAGAGTTTGCCGGCAGATGGCGGAGCGATTGCCGTTACCGCAGACAGGCTGCTCGTAAACTCTGATGGCGAGACCGGCGAGGTGCGCCTTGCCGGGATCATTGCACCGCGCAGCGAGCCGTCTGCCAGTCTGGCCAGAGGCGCCTTGCAGGCCATGCTGGATGATGCCGCTGGCCGGCTGACCCTTGAGCCCGTGGGGCCTGGCCGCAACCGCCATGGCACCCTGATCGCCGAGCTCTCCGGGCCGGATGGCAGCATTCAGGACCGATTGATCGATGGCGGCTGGGTGATGGTCGACAGCCATGATGATCATACCGGCCCTACAGCGTCCCGTCTCGAGCGCGAGGAACGGGCCCGCAATGCCGGGCTGGGCGCCTGGGCGCATGACGGGCTCAGTGTTCTGGGAACAGACCCCAATGCGCTCGCGCCCCACCTTGATAGCGTGGTGATCATCGAGGGCCGGGTTATTGCCACCGGCTCGGCGCGGGACGGGCGGGTCTATCTCAATTTCGGTATGGACTGGCGCACGGATTTCACGGTGCAAGTGCTGCGGCGTGATCAGTCGCGCTTCGAGGATGCCGGAGTGGATTTGCGGGCTCTGGATGGCGCCGTCATCCGCGTACGGGGTTGGCTGTATGAGGAAAACGGGCCGATGATCACGCTCGATCACCGCGAAGCGATGGAGCTCATTGATGCGCCCGAGCCGGCCCCGCTGCCGGGCCGGTAGGCGGGTCACTACCAGGCTGGAATAAGGCCGGATTCCTCGGGATCACCGACAATCTCGGTGAGAGATTTCTTCAGCTTCATCAGCGCCTGATGCTCGATCTGGCGCACGCGCTCCTTGGAAATGCCCAGCTCCTCGCCCAGCCTTTCCAGAGTGGTGGATTCCTCGCACAGGCGGCGCTGGGTGATGATGTGGCGCTCGCGCTCGCTGAGGCGGCTCATCGCCTCGCGTATCCATTCGGTGCGGGTCGAGGTGTCGCGCGAATCCATGACCGCGGCTTCGGGGTCCGGTCGCTCATCAGCCAGCAGGTCTTGCCACTCCCCGTCACCGTCCTCGGTGAAGGGCGCGTTGAGCGAGCGGTCCACGGCGGCGAGGCGGGCGGCCATGGCATCGACATCGTCCTCGCCCACTTTGAGCGCTTCGGCCACGTAGGCACGGTTTTCCGGCGTCATGCTGCCCGATCCGACATCGCTGATAAGGGCGCGCAGGCGGCGCAGATTGAAGAAAAGCGATTTTTGCGCGGCCGTCGTGCCCGTGCGCACGATTGACCAGTTGCGCAGGACATAGTCCTGAATTGACGAGCGGATCCACCAGGTCGCATAGGTGGAGAAGCGCACCCCGCGTTCCGGCTCGAAGCGGGCGGCGGCC
>NZ_JBQLZR010000179.1:0-7224 GCF_052168375.1 Glycocaulis sp. | reverse complement strand
TTTCGATCTCGGCGCGACGGTGGAAATGGCGCAGGCCACCAGCCGTGAAATGGTCGAAAGCGCCAACGTCATCGGTGTCCTGCCGGGCTCTGATCCGGCCCTCGCAGCCGAAACGGTGATTGTCACCGCTCACCTCGACCATATCGGCATCTGCCAGCCCATGGCCGAAGATTCGATCTGCAATGGCGCACTCGACAATGCGTCCGGTACCGCAGCTCTGCTGGAATCGGCCCGCGCACTTGCGCAAGGCCCGCGCCCGGCCCGCACGGTTGTCTTCATCGCGCTGACGGCAGAGGAAAAAGGGCTGCTGGGCTCAGCCCATGTCGCGGCCAACCCGACGCCCGCCATGGGCCGCATGGTTGCCAACATCAATCTCGACATGCCGGTCATGGTCTACGAGTTCAACGACGTCATCGCCTTCGGCTCGGAGCACTCCTCGCTGGGGCCGATTGCCGAGGCCGCCGTGGCCCGTGCCGGTGTTACCCTGTCAGCTGACCCGATCCCCGAACAATCGCTCTTCGTGCGGTCGGACCACTACAATTTCGTGCGCGAGGGCGTGCCGTCCCTGTTCATGATGACGGGCTTCTCCTCACCTGATGCTGAAGACGACGAGGGCGCTGCCTTCCTGCGCTTCCTTGGCGGCAATTACCACGCGCCGGGCGACGACCTGACGCAAGGTATCCGCTACGACCAGGGCGCCAAATTTGCCCGCATCAATTATGAAATCATCGATGCCGTGGCCAATGCGCCCGAAACGCCGGCCTGGAACGCGGACAGCTTCTTCGCGAACTGAACCCGCTCCGCACGCTGAAGCCGCCGCCCTGGTGACATTTCCTGTCATCAGGGCGGTTTTGCTTGTGAACCTGTTCATCTCCGGTCCAGATTGCGCGTGCCTAGATATATGCATTCGGGGGTCAGGGGGCTGCAGACAGACCTGCCTGACCGGAACAGGTGGGGAGACACCAACATGAAAGCATCAATTCTCGTTTCCGCCCTTGCGCTGGCACTGCCGGGCGCTGCGGCACTCGCGCAGGACTACACCCTGCAGCCCAATTACGGCACCACCACGCTCAATGCCGGCTTCAGCCCCGACCCGATCGTGGTCCAGCTGCAATCGGGCGGCTCGGTCGACGCCAGCAGCACACTCGGTGGAAATTGTCGCGGCTATATCACCAACGCGCCGGACTATTCGGTGACCTACAATGCGGGATCGGTCTTTCCCTTCCGCATCGGGGTTGCGTCCGACCGTGACACGACCCTCGTCGTCAATGGTCCCGATGGCAGCTGGTATTGCGATGATGATGGCGGCGAGGGCCTGAACCCGCTCCTGCACTTCGGCTCGCCGATGAGCGGCCGGTATGATGTCTGGGTCGGCACCTATGGCAGCACATCCAACCACAACGCCCAGCTCTTCTTCACCGAACTGGATTCGGTCAATGCCGACACGGTGGCGTATGGCGGTGGCGGCAATTATGGCGGGACGCCGGACTGGTCGCTGAACCCGACCTACGAAACGGTGAATTTGCGCGGCGGTTTCACACCTGACCCCTACCGGGTCCGCCTGCAATCGGGTGGCCCGCTGAGCGCCAGCGACACCGCATCGTCAAACTGCCGCGGCTATATCTCCGAAGCGCCGGACGTCCGCCTGAACTTCCAGCCGGGCAGCCTGCCACTCATTATCTCGGTCGCCTCCAGCGCGGATACGACCCTCGTCATCAACGGCCCCGATGGCGGCTGGTATTGCGATGATGATAGCGGGGTCGGCACCAACCCTTCCATCCAGTGGGACCGCCCGATGGCCGGTCAGTACGATATCTGGGTCGGCACCTATGGCAGCACCTCGCTGCGTGAGGCCGTGCTGGTGATTTCCGAGCTGTACAGCGAATAGGCTTGCCGCCTGAAACCGGCCTTTAGCCGCCCGGGGCGTTTCCTAACGCCCCGGGCGGCGCTATATGGGGGCAAGGACAGGCAGCAGGCAGTGTGACGTGACCGATACCGAATTCCTTGAAGAGGCAGAACTGACCCGTGACGGCCATATCCGCCAGCACGGTCCGGAGGCTTTCGAGAAGATGCGCGCTGCCGGGGCGCTGGCCGCTTCAACGCTCGACCTTCTGGTCGATGTGGTGAAGCCTGGCATCACGACCCAGGCGATTGACGACATTGTCCGGCGCAACTTCCTCGAACATGGCGCGGTGCCAGCGACCCTGTTCTACAAGGGCTATGCCAAGTCCTCCTGCACCTCGATCAATCACGTCGTCTGCCACGGGATTCCCAATGACAAGCCGCTCAAGGAGGGCGATATCGTCAATATCGACGTGACCTGCCTGCTTGATGGCTGGCATGGCGATACCAGCCGCATGTTCACCGTCGGCGAGGTGCGCCGCAAGGCCGAGCGCCTGATCGAGGTGACCTACGAGGCCCTGATGCGCGGCATTGGCGAGGTAAAGCCCGGCAATACGTTCGGTGACATTGGCGCTGCCATCCAGGAATATGCCGAGAGCCAGCGCTGTAGCGTTGTCCGCGACTTCTGCGGCCATGGCATCGGCCAGCTTTTCCACGATGCGCCCAACGTGCTGCACTTTGGTGACCGGGGCACAGGCGCGGTCCTGAAACCCGGCATGATCTTCACCATCGAGCCCATGCTCAATGACGGCAAGCCTGCCGTAAAAGTGCTCGGCGATGGCTGGACCGCGGTCACTCGCGACAAATCGCTTTCAGCCCAGTTTGAACACACTGTCGGCGTGACGGAGACGGGCGTTGAAATCTTCACGCTCTCCCCGGCCGGCTATCACTGCCCGCCCTGGCGGTAGCAGGTGATGGAGGCGGACAAGCCCCATTATCATGGCCACCGGGATCGCTTGCGCGCGCGTTTCGCCGAAGCGGGCGGCAAGGGCCTTGCCGATTACGAAATACTCGAGCTGGTCCTTTTCCGGTCCATACCCCAGCGCGATGTAAAGCCGCTGGCCAAGGCATTGCTGGCGCGTTTCGGGGACCTCGGACGGGTGTGCGCGGCGCGCCCCGACCAGCTGACCGAGATCAAGGGAGTTTCAGACAAGGTCGCGCTCGATCTGAACCTGATGCAGGAGATGGCCACGCGCATATCGCGCGAACAGATAGCCGGACGCGCCGTCATCTCGTCCTGGTCGGCGTTACTCGACTATGTGCGCACCGCGCTGCAGAACGCCTCCACCGAGGAGTTCCGCGTACTGTTCCTGGACAAGAAGAACCGGCTGCTTGCCGACGAGTTTCAGGCCAGCGGTACGGTCGATCACGCACCGGTCTATCCGCGTGAAGTGATCAAGCGGGCCATAGCGCTCGACGCCAGCGCGCTCATCCTCGTGCACAACCACCCGAGCGGCGATCCCACACCCTCGCACGCCGATATTGAGATGACCCGTCAGGTCATCGATATCGGACGGCCCCTGTCGATCGTGGTGCATGACCACCTTGTCGTCGGACGCGACAAGGTGGCCAGCTTCAAGCAACTCGGTCTGATGTAGGCAGGACAGAAAGCCTAGAGCTGTTCCATCACATAGTCGGCGCTGGAGACCTTGAAGTCGCCCGGCTCTTCGACGAACAGGCCCGTGACGACCCCGTCCTTGACGATCATGGCGTAGCGCTGCGAGCGTTTGCCCATGCCGAATTTCGAACCGTCCATGGTCAGGCCGATGGCCTCGGCAAACGTGCCATTGCCGTCAGCGAGCATGAGCACGCCCTCGCCGGCATTCTGGTCCTTGCCCCAGGCATTCATGACGAAGACATCATTGACCGACGTGCAGGCAATTGTGTCCACGCCCTTGGCTTTCAGCTCACTCGCCTTCTCGACAAAGCCCGGAAGGTGCTTGGCAGAGCAGGTCGGGGTGTAGGCGCCGGGAACCGCGAACAGGGCCACCGTCTTGCCCTGGCAGAGATCCTTGGTGGTGACGGGCATCGGGCCATCAGCGCCCATGGTCATGAAAGTCGCGTCGGGAAGGCGGTCGCCGGTCTTGATGGTCATCAATGCGCTCCTGGAGCTATCGGGTTAAAGTCTGGACCCGTAGCTAGTGCGGACGGCACTGGGCCGCAAGGCCGCGAAGCCATGCCAGCCCGGTTTATCTGGACAAGCGCCCCCCTTTGGCCTGATGCTCCACCCATGACCCAAGACCGCACCCTCTTTGACGGTCCTTATCTGAAGGGCAAGATCCTGATCGCCAGCCCGCTGATCGGTGATCCGCGATTTGACCGCTCGGTTGTCTATATGTGCGCACACGGCGACGACCATGCCATGGGCATCATCATCAACAAGCCGATGCGCCTGCGCCTGCCGACCCTGTTTGAACAACTGGGCGTGCAAAGCGAGATCGAGGTGCCCGACCGGGCCGTGCTTGATGGAGGCCCCGTTGACCGGGACCGTGGCTTTGTACTGCATTCGGACGATTTCCTGCACGAGCCGGCGACCCTGATGATCAGCGGCGGCCTGGCCCTGACGGCAACGAACGACATTCTCGAGGCGATGGCCTCGCCCTCGCCGCCGCGCCGCTCCACGCTGGCGCTGGGCTATGCAGGCTGGGAGGCCGGGCAGCTGGAAGACGAGATCGCGGCCAATGCCTGGCTGGTGGCGGAAGCCGACGAGGATCTGGTGTTCGGGGAAAGCCACGAGGCCAAATGGTCAGCCGCCATGCGCAAGCTCGGGGTCAACCCTGAGCACCTGACCGGATCATCCGGCCACGCCTGACCGGCGATAGCCGAGCGGCGGAGCAAACCGCCCGCCAAGCCCCTTGCTCACGGCAAGACCTGCGGCCTCGGGATCGAGCGCACCGGCATAGTGGAAACCTTGTGCAAAATCGCAGCCCATCTCGGCCACCAAATCAGCCATTTCGGCAGTCTCCACGCCTTCGGCGATGATCGTCATGCCCAGATTGCGCGCCAGCTTCACCACCGAGGCCGTGATCGCACGCGCAGAAGCATCGGCCAGCATGGAGCGGACGAAATACTGGTCGATCTTGATCACATCGAAGGGAAACCGGTCGAGGCGCGAAAGCGAGGAATATCCGGTCCCGAAATCATCGAGCACCAGCTTCACCCCGGATGCTTTCACCGCATGCAGGATTTCCGCCGCGCGCTCGGGATCGCGCATGATCTCGGTCTCGGTGATTTCCAGCCGGTAGCGCCCGCGCGGCACACCCGCCTGTTCCAGCGTGGCGGATAATGTCTCGACGAAGCCTTCGGAGAACAGCTCGCCCACGCTGGCATTGGCCGACATGTAGATATCCGGTGTCGGGCCTTCGCCGGCAAACCAGCCTGCAACACTGCGCGCGGCGCAGGCGCGCACCTGATTGCCGATCTCGCCCATCAGCCCCAGCCGGTCGGCCAGAAACAGAAAGTCATCCGGCCCCATCACGCCAAGGCCGGGCCGGTGCCAGCGCGCCAGCGCCTCGAAACCTGCCAGAAACTCGCCCTCCAGCCGGATGATCGGCTGGAAATGGGCGACAATCTCCTGGTTCTCCAGCCCTGCGGTCAGGGCTGCCTCGGCGTCGAGTGTAGAGAGGGTCGTGCCGGGGCCTGTGCCCGCCGGCAGGAGAAGCGCGGTTACCGCATCGCCTTGTCGTTCACCGACAAGGCGGACATAGCGCACCTCGCCGCCAGGAGGCGCAAGGCGCAGGCGCAGGTCGACGCGGCCCTCTTCCTGACCTGCCAGCGCCTTGCGGTCTGACGGCGCCACGCAGTCCATAAAGTCGCCAACCCCGGTGCATGTCAGGCCAAAAGCGTCGCCCGAGCCGGAAATCTCGGCCTTGCCCGAACCCAGGTCGATTTGCAGGGCCAGCGCGCCAGCGGCTCGCGCTGCCTGCTGGAGGATATCGCCCGGTGCGCCACTCAACGCAGCAGGTCTCCGCGCACGATGGCGAATTTCAGGTGGTCACGCCATTCGCCATTGATCTTGAGATAGCGCCGCGCATAGCCCTCAGGGCTGAAGCCGACACTCATGAGGAGCGAGCGCGACGCCTCGTTCTCGGGCCGTGTCGCCGCCTCGATCCGGTTCAGGTTCAGTTGCGCAAAGGCGAACGTTACCACCCGGCGCACAGCTGCGCGGGCGTGACCGCGCCGCACATAAGGAGAACCGATCCAGTAGCCGATATCGGCTGCCTGCAGCACACCGCGCCGGACATTGTTCAGATTGCAGGCGCCGACGAACACGCCGTCTGACGCCCGGAAGATGAAGAAGGGATAGCCCTGACCGGTCTCGACATCCTGCTGGTAGCGGCGAAGGCGGCGCTTGTAGGCCGTGCGCGTCAGCTCATCCTCGCTCCAGGCCGGCTCCCAGGCCTCGGTATGGCCGCGGCTGGCGCTACGCAGTTTCGCCCAGGCCTCATAGTCATCCGGGCCGGGGTGGCGCAGGCGGATGCCTTCACCCGTCAGCGTGGTTTCGGGAATTTCGTCACGCCACAACGCCAAGGGGAAGCCTCCATGCCTTCAGGGCCGGATATAATGGCACACTACTCTTTCCGGGCGGTGAACGTCCGTGCACCAGCACCGTCCAACCCATAACGCCAGCCCGGCTGTCCGTCACGGAAATTGACGCGTCGGGCTCCGGTCTTGCACGATTATGTAGCAGTCGCTACATTTATCGCGACCAGGCCTTAAGGAGCGCAAACCATGCCCCACCCCGACACACCTGCCCGGGCCCCTCTGGCAGGTGGACTGAAATCCGGACAAATGGGCATATGCCTGATGGCAGGAGCGGTACTCTGGCTTGCCGCAGCCCTGCTGCTGGGATGGCTCGGTCCGATGGGCATCCATGAGGACCCGGCCCGCATTGCGCTCTATCTCGCGGTCATTCCCGGAACGCTGCCTTTCGTCTGGCTGATCGCGCGCATCGCTCGCCTTGCGGCAGGACAGGTTCTGCCTGGCCTTGCACTGGCGTTGATGACGGCGATGTTCCTGGACGGGCTCGCTCTGGCATGGGCGCCGGGTCTTTACGGTGGGGAAGCCTACACGGCAGGGGCCGGCAGCGTGATCCTATGGGGCGCTGCCGTTGTTATCGCGGCCGGATGGGCGTGGGATGCCTGGCGGCTGAGCACCCGCTAGCAGACCGGCCGCCTTTATCTGGGCCAGCCCGTCAATCCGGGCAAGAATGTCGAGCGCCTGCTGCTCGACTGGCGCAGCCCCTTCCGAGGCAAGCTGGCCGCCGATCCACGCAGCGAAACGACTGCCGATAAGGTGGGCGATGCGACGATACATTACCTG